>CAYTKY010000001.1:0-17120 GCA_964438435.1 uncultured Coxiellaceae bacterium
TCATAAGAATAAAATTCATGTCGCGGTTTGATTTCACCGACAATACTGACAATGGGATCCGTGGGTGATTCTAAAGATTCTAAAACAGCCACTTCTAATTCCAGTATAGTCAATGCTTTTTCTATAATGATTTTTGTATCAAAACGAAAAGCTTCTTCAATGGCAGCCGGTAATTGTTCAGGTGTTTTTACTTTCGTAATGCCAATGCTGGAACCCGTATTCACCGGTTTAACAAAAACAGGGTAAGTTAACTTTTCTGCTACTTGTTCAGAATAATGAGCGGGATTCGTTTGCCACTGCGCCTGCTTTAGCATGATATAAGGTGCCACAGGAATGCCGGCAGCCATGGCTAAGCGTTTTGAAATATCTTTATCCATGCCGATTGCTGAAGATAACACACCGCAACCCACATAAGGGATGCCGGCTAACTCCAGCAATCCTTGCAGGGTGCCGTCTTCACAAAAACTTCCATGCACGGCCGGAAAAACAACATCAAAAGAGAGAGGATGGGATAGGTGAGTGGCTAAAGAGGGTGTTTTTTGATTATCAACGGGTTTGCTGATCCATTCGGGTGTAAACCATGTGCTTATTTCGTCCCGTAATGCAGGTACTTTTTTATGCTTTAGGCTTTTTGCAAACGCATCATGACCTAAAAACCAATTGCCTGATTTATCAATGCCAACTGGAATGGCTTCAAAAAGGGACGGATCAAGATGTTGGATGACGTTCGTTGCAGATTGCAGGGAAATTTCATGCTCTACAGAGCGGCCGCCATACAGGACGGCAACACGAATTTTGTCTGTCATATCAAGATCCTTATAATGGAATCTGCAAACTATACTCGGTTTTTGCTATTTATTGTAGAGCCATTTCTTTTGACAAATGGCGGCAAATATTGTATAAAAAGCTCTCCCTTTATCGAATTTTGTTCAAAGGATTGTCTTCCTGGGGCTTAGTAAAATCAACAAGTTAGAAACAAATAAAATCAAACAAGAGGACATCGTTGTGAAAAAATGCCATTTATTATTTTTGATCGTATTAACTGCCACATTAGGGTTAAGTTGGCCTTTTAGTGAGCTTGTTTCCACTTCCAATCCGCAAACTTATGGCAGTCATGCTTGGTTGCAGCGAGAAGTTCAAATTTTTGGATCAGAAACAAATATTAACAACAATGTGTTGCGGTTAGGATTGATTGCCTATTTGAATGCGCAAAAACGTGGCGTGATTGATAAACCTTATCTCACGGTCATCGATTATTCAAAACCATCGAATGAAAAGCGGTTGTGGGTGTTTGACGTGCAAACGGGTCGAACGCTATTTGATACATGGGTTGCGCATGGTAAAAATAGCGGGGGTTTAGTGCCTACTTCTTTTTCCAATCGCCCTGGAAGTTTAAAATCCAGTTTAGGTGTGTTTGTAACAGAGCAACCTTACATAGGTAAAAATGGTTATTCATTGCATTTGAAGGGGTTGGAGCAAGGGATTAATAATAATGCTTATCGTCGCGCTGTTGTGATTCATGGTGCATGGTATGTGAGCGCTAATACGATACACCAATATGGGGAAGCAGGCAGAAGTTGGGGTTGTCCTGCGGTCAGTGAAAATTTAGCAGAACCGCTTATCAATACAATTAAGGGGAATAGTCTTGTTTTTGCTTATTATCCTGATCAAAATTGGTTATCTCATTCGCGCTATTTAGCTTAATATTGTAGGCTGATTATTTTTTCATGTTAATGGAACAAGGAATTTGAAATACATGTATGTCAACTTAGGTAAGATGTTTTTTGCAGCAGCAATGATTTGGCTGGTATCAACCAATCTATTTGCGACAGGATACACAGCGCCACCTGCGAATGAATCATTGATTGGTGCGGTGCAATATACATCAACGGGATCGGCTGATTCTGTTGTCACTGTTTCGCAGCGGTATGATTTAGGTTACAACGAAATTGAAATGGCGAATCCGCATCTGGATATGGGCAGAATGTTTATGTCAGGCGCGCCATTGCAATTGCCTTTGCAACATTTATTACCGAACCAGCCACGTGAAGGCATTGTGATTAATTTGCCTGAAATGCGGATGTATTATTATCCTGCCGGATCTAATCAAGTCTTCACTTATCCTATTGGAATTGGAAAAATCGGCAAAACGATTCCCATCGAGAAAACAATTATCACGCGCAAAGCAATGCATCCAACCTGGACGCCGCCGGATGATATTCGCGAATTTAATCTTGAGCAGGGTATTGTGTTGCCTAAAGTGATGCAGCCAGGGCCCGATAATCCACTAGGTCCTTATGCTATTTACTTGGGTATTCCAACGTATTTGATTCACAGTACAATTTTCCCTGAAAGCATTGGGAGACGCGCAAGCTTTGGTTGTATTCGCATGTATGAGAGCGATATCAAAGGGTTTTTCCCTGCTGTTTCTAGAGGCATTCCCGTGGCAATTATCAACTCACCCGTGAAAGTGGGTTGGCAGGATGATCATCTCTATATGGAGGCTTATCCTGCGTTAGAAGAACACAATACAGCGCCGGATGCCTCCCTTTCGGGTGCTGTTCGTCTAATTGCCGCCGTTACAGGTAAGCAGCCGATTTTGGTTGATTGGCAAGGGGTATCGTACATCGCGCAACAACGCGATGGCATTCCGCATGAAATGGGGGTGAGGATACGATAAATAAAGACGCTGTCGCATCCCGTGCTTTTAAAGAAGCGCGGGATGGTAAAAAGCGATTGCCAACAAATTTTAAGATGATGCCTTAATTTTTCTAATTAAATCTTCTTTTAACTCATATAAATTTTTTTCTAATGCGACTGGATAATTGTTTTCTCCGTGTGTGCGATAAAATAAAGTGGACTCTGCCATCGCACGTTTGCGAATATCATGGATAGATTCATTTTCTAAAATGAGTTTTCCTTGCTTGAAAATTGGTTTTAATAAATCAACAGACGCATCGTAATCATCTAATCGCTTTATTTGTCTTGATTCATCTAGTAGCACCGCTTCAGGTACGTCGGAGATACCGAGAAACGTATCGTACATCACATCGATCGTGTATTGATCATGGCAGAAAAATCGTCTGACTTGTAATCGACCGGGATTTGAAATTTTGACAGCTTGCTCAGATAATTTTAATTTGTAAACCCATTCACCTTTTTTATCACGTAGTGCAGATAATTTATAAACACCATCTAGTGCAGGATGATCATAAGCGGTGGCAAGATGCGTTCCGACGCCCCACGAAGATATTTTTGCATTTTTTTGTTTGAGATGCTCAATTACATATTCGTCCAATGAATTACTTGCCAAAATGATGGCATCATGAAATCCGGCATCATCCAGTAATTTTCTCGCTTTTATACTTAAATCAGCCATATCCCCTGAATCTAAGCGAATACCAATTAAATTTGCGCCTTCAGCGCGTAATTGATGGCCGATTTTAATCGCATGACGAACTCCTTCGATGGAATTAAACGTATCGACTAATAAAACGCAGTTGTGTGGCATCACACTTGCATAAGCTTGAAAAGCGTCGATTTAATTTGGAAAAGCAGTGACCCAACTGTGTGCGTGCGTCCCTCGTACGGGGATATCATATAATTTTCCAGCTAATGTATTGGAAGTGGCGGTGCATCCACCAATATAAGCGGCGCGACTCGCAGATAAAGCACCATCTGGACCTTGCGAGCGTCGCATGCCAAATTCAATGACGGGTTCACCCGCCGCCGCTCGACAAACACGAGACGATTTTGTTGCAATCAGTGTTTGAAAATTCATTAAATTTAACAAAGCCGTTTCTAACAATTGGCATTGCACCAGGGGTCCTTGAATGCGCAATAAAGGAATATGCGGAAAAACAATCGTGCCTTCTGGAATGGCATCAATATCACAAGTAAAAGTGAGTTGTCTCAAGTATTCTAAAAATGCAACGGGGAAAAGCGCTTCATTTTTTTTATTTTTTAACGTCGATAAATATTCAATATCATCTTCATGAAAATGCCAATTTTGAATAAAATGAATAATGCTTTGCAATCCGCAACTGAGCGCATGATTACTTTTGAAGGGATTTTTTCGAAAAATCAAATGAAAGACCGCTTCTTGTTCATGCATATTTAATTGCCAATAACCACAAGCCATTGTTAACTGATAAAAGTCAGTGAATAAAGGTGATTGTGTTGTGTAAGATGTCACTTTGTTTATTCCTCTGTGTGTTATAAGGTATTCTGCTGGCTTTGAAAATTATTGAAAGGTTAAAATATGTCCATTAAAAAATTACTGTTATTAGCGGGATTATGCGTATTATTCGCCGGTTGTTCAACGGGAAGATATTATGGCGGCGATTGGATGGGCGGTGAAGCGGATGACACCAAAATGGGTGTGCGTTATTTATTGGGTCGTGGTGCCATGCAAAATGATCGCAAGGCATTCGAGCATTTTTATAAAGCAGCACATGAAGATGATTCATTTGCGCAAAATGAAGTGGCTTATCTTTATGCGGCGGGTAAAGGAACAGCGCGTAATAATGAAAAAGCGTTTTATTGGTACCAAAAAGCAGCAAAACATGGGCTTGCCAGTGCGCAATATAATTTAGGTTTAATGTATTGGTATGGTTTGGGAACAACAGAAAATAAAACGCAAGCGATGAAGTGGTTTAAAAAATCAGCGGCACACGGATTTTTACCTGCACAACAACGATTGGCTGGCCTGTAATGGCACCGCTTGCACGTAAACGATTTGGTCAGCATTTTCTCTGTAATGAAGCGATTATCCAGCAAATTATTGCAGCGCTTGCACCTCAACAAGAAGAACATCTTATTGAAATTGGACCCGGTCAAGGTGCATTGACGGTTCCCGTGTTAGAGCTAATCAAAAAATTAGAAGTCATCGAATTGGATCGTGATTTAATTCCGGAATTAGAAAAACGTTGTCAGCGCAAAGGCGAGTTACATATTTATGCAGCCGATGCATTAACATTTAATTTTGCAAATTTAAAAACGGATGATCGTTTGTTACGTGTTTTTGGCAATCTTCCTTACAATATTTCGACGCCGCTTATTTTTCATCTGCTTTCATTTGCTCCGATGATTTCGAATATGTTATTCATGTTGCAAAAAGAAGTGGCTGAACGCTTAGCTGCGAAACCGAGTAGACCGGAATATGGACGTTTGAGTGTTATGACACAATATCATTGTCAAATTGAACGATTATTCGATGTACCAGCCAGCGCGTTTTATCCTGAGCCGCGAGTCACTTCCAGCATTGTTTTATTGAAGCCTTATCGTCAATATCCTTATCAAGCGAACGATTATGCTTTATTTGAAACGATTGTTAGGCAGGCATTTAATCAGCGTCGGAAAACATTACGGAATAGTTTAAAAGAATGTATAGATGATGATGGTTGGGCGCATACAGCTATTCGCTCAGATTTGCGACCTGAAAATTTATCAGTGAAAGATTTTGTTGAGATCAGTCAGTATGGCCACGTTCGCGATCGGTGATATTCAGGGATGTTTTGCAAGCTTTCAGCAATTATTGGAACTTATTCAATTTCATCCTGAAAACGATACACTTTGGTTGACGGGGGATTTGGTTAATCGTGGTCCACAATCGTTAGAGGTATTACGTTTTGTTAGAATGTTAGGAGATCGGCACATTGTTGTGTTGGGTAACCATGATTTGCATTTAATCGCGATGGCTTACGGTGTTCGTCAGCAAAATAAAGAAGATACAGTAGCAGAAATTTTAACAGCAAAAGATAAACATGAATTAATTGATTGGTTACGATCACGACCACTTTTGTATCACCATACCGGATTGGATTTTGTGATGACGCATGCGGGGCTTGCGCCGGCATGGCCACTTTCGCAAGCAAAAAGACTGGCTAATGAAGTGGAAATGAGGTTGCGCGATCATTCTCCGGTTGGTTTTTTAAAAAATTTATATGGCAATGAACCGAGTCAGTGGAATGAATCATTGTCAGGATATGAGAGATGGCGTTGCATTATTAATTATTTCACGCGCATGCGATTTTGTCATCGCGATGGAAGCTTAGACTTTTCTTACAAAGGGGATATCGCAAATAAACCCCATCATTTATTGCCTTGGTTTGAAATTCCGCATCGTGTCAACGCAAATGATAATATTATTTTTGGTCATTGGGCTGCATTAGGTGGACAAACGAAGACGCCACATGTTTTTCCTTTGGATACCGGTTGTATTTGGGGAAATTGTTTAACAGCGATGCGTCTTGAAGATCAACAGCGATTTCAGGTTAAGTGTTTGAAGAATGTTCGTTAATGCGAGTTAGCACAATAAAGCTATAAGCAAATGCATTTTCTTGATTTGCCGCATGATGGATGTGTTCTATTTCTTTCCATTGCGATGAATCAATCTCAGGAAAATAAGCATCGCCTTCGAAATGATGATGCACAATCGTGAGATAAAGACGATGGGTATAGGGTAGTAATTGTCGATAAATGTCTGCACCGCCAATAATAAATAATTCTTCTTTTTTTTCAGGGTGTTCTGACGATATTTTCTTTAATGCTTCATCAAATGAAGTAACAACGATGCAGCCGGGTACTTGAAAATGAGGTTGACGGGAAAGAATGATATTGGTTCGATTGGGTAAAGGCTTGCCAATTGATTCATAAGTTTTGCGCCCCATCAAAACGGGGTGACCGGTGGTGAGTGCCTTAAAATGTTGTAAATCAGCGGGTAATCGCCAAGGTAATTGATTTTCTCGACCAATCACCCGATTGTCAGACATCGCGGCGATCGCTGAAATGAGAAGACGATTTGGGATCATTTTTATTTCCTGCTTATTTGCTGAAGTAAGTTGTTTTCGCTAATATACCGGAGGCGTTCCATTTGTTTATTATCCACACAGGTCAATTCGATGAAAGAAAAACCTTTGCCAGATTATAGCGCGTTAGAGCAAGCACTCAATAACACAGCCTTAAAATTGCATCCTTCGCAAGTGCATGGTTTGGTTTGTGGTATTCTCTGTGGTCATCCGAATAGTCGAACAGCGGCTTGGGAAGAGTTGATTACGGGTAGTGAGAAAAAATCTAATTCGAAGAAAACACATGATTTGTTGCAATCATTGTATGATGTGAGTGCAAAACAATTAGATGAATTTTTATTTGAATTTCAATTAATGTTGCCAACTGAAACAGAAGCATTACCCGTTCGAGCAGAAGCCTTGACGTTGTGGTGTCAGGGAATGTTGACGGGTCTTAAGCTTGCTCAGGTGTCGCTGGTTGATCGCGCGCCCAGCGATACGACAGAGGCGATCAATGATTTGATTGAAATTGCAAAAATGAATTTTGAAGAAGTCATGGCGAATGAAGAGGATGAAACGGCGTATGTTGAATTGGTAGAATACGTGCGCATGGCTGTGATTTTAATTTATGAAAACATGCATGAAAAAGATGCATCAAATGTGCAGGTTGCGTCTACTTCAAAACGGTTGCATTAGACGCCATTGAGAATTCATGAGCACATTTTATTTTAATCAATAAAGCGTAATCGCGAAGTCCCAATAAATTCTATTCATATTTTGATGTTGAAAAATGTAATTCCTTAGCGCGATCAATAGGAGATTGTCATGATTAACCAGGCTGAATATAGCAAGCGTCGTCAAGCATTAATGCAAAAAATAGGTCCCGATGGCATGGTTATTTTGCCTGCGGCATCTGAAAAAAATCGTAATGGTGATGCGGTCTATGCTTATCGTCAAAACAGTGATTTTTATTATTTAACCGGTTTTGATGAGCCTGAAGCTCTTTTAGTTTTAATTCCTAACCGAAAAGAAGGCGAATATATTTTATTTAATCGAGTGCGTGATCCTGAGCGAGAAACATGGGATGGGCCACGTGCGGGACAAGAAGGTGCAGTCAACACATTCCACGCCAATCAAGCATTTCCTATTAGCCAATTATCTTCTCTTTTGCCTGAATTGATGGCGGGTAAGGATGTGATTCATTGTCCATTAGGTCTTGATGCTTCGTTTGACAAAACAGTCATGCGTTGTGTGAATAAAATTCGCGGGAAAATTCGCGCAGGATTGCGATATCCTACAGCATTCGTTGATGTGTCATCGTCCTTACATGAAATGCGCATATTTAAAAGTCCTGCTGAAATTGAAATGATGCAGAAAGCGGCTGATATCACTGTGAAAGCACATATTCAGGCAATGAAGCGATGTCGACCGGGTATGTATGAGTATCAATTAGAAGCCGAAATAATGTATGAATTTTTACGAAGTGGCGCACGCGCCGCTGCTTATAATTCCATTGTTGGAGCAGGGAAAAATTCGTGTGTGTTGCATTATGTGAATAATACGCAAGAAATAAAAGAGGGCGATATCGTTTTGATTGATGCAGGCGCTGAATATCACAATTATGCAGCGGATGTGACGCGTACTTTTCCAGCAAATGGAAAATTTTCACCTGAGCAACGTGACATTTATGAATTGGTTTTAGCATCGCAATTAGCGGCTATTCAATCAACAAAGCCGGGGGTTTCTTGGACCACAGCGCAAGATGTTATTGTTAAAATTCTTACGCAAGGATTAGTGGATCTTGGGATTTTAAAAGGGAAGGTAGATGAATTAATTGAAAAGGAAGCGTATCTTCCTTTTTACATGCATCGGTCAGGGCATTGGTTGGGATTAGATGTGCATGACGCAGGACGTTATCGTGTTGGTGATCAATGGCGTGCATTAGAGCCTGGTATGGTATTTACCATTGAGCCCGGTCTCTACATTGCATCGACTATTCCCGGTGTGCACGAGCGTTGGCACCATATTGGTGTACGCATTGAAGATGATGTGCTCGTCACAAAAAATGGTTGCGATGTTTTATCTAAAGCAGCGCCAAAAACAATCACTGAGATCGAAGCGACCATGGCGAGTTAAGCATGATGCATTATGATCTCATCATTGTAGGCGGCGGATTGGTTGGCGCAGGATTGGCGACTGCCTTGCGCGATGTTAATTTAAACATTGCGTTAATTGATGCGCGATTACCAACCGCAGAAGATCCTCGCTTATTTGCATTGAATAGCGGCAGTTGTCAGTTTTTGAAAAACATAGGTATCTGGAAAACGATTGCTAGACATGCTGCGCCTATTCATGAAGTGCATGTTTCTTATCAGGGCCGTTTTGGTGCGGTGCGGTTATCACGCGAAGAAATTCATTTATCTGAATTAGGTTATGTGATTCCTGCGCGTTATATTGAAGGGGCATTGCATCACGAAATGATGACATTGCCGAACGTAACACTCTATCGCCCCGCTCAATTAAAACGATTGCAGCAGCAAGCCAATGTTGCGCAACTAACGATTGTGACGGAGCAAGGTGAGCAAACATTACAATCCTCTTTGGTTATGGGAGTCGATGGAACAGAATCAACGGTGCGCCAACAATTGGGTATTGCGATTAAGAAAACAGTGTGTGAACAAAGCGCGATTGTTGCGAAAATAAAATTAAAACAATTACACAATCAAATTGCTTACGAACGTTTCTATGCAAAAGGTGCGATTGCCATGTTGCCATTAGTCGATAATGAATGCGCGATGATTTGGACAGCAGATCATGCAACGATTGATGAATTAATGACGTTGTCGGACGACGTTTTTTTGCAACGATTGCAAAAAGAATTTGGTTATCGATTAGGAAATTTGCAAGCTATTTTTCAGCGTTTTCGATTCCCATTAAAAATGATGTATGCGGAAAAAATGGTGGATCAATGTGTGTTTTTGTTAGGTAATGCGGCACACACGTTGCACCCGATTGCAGCACAAGGATTTAATTTGGCTATTTATGAGGTGGCTTTGTTAGTTGAAAGCATTAAAGAAAAAGTGGCAACACATCAGTCGTTTTCAACAGCGGATTTGCAAGCTATCAGCGATCGTTTACAGCAGCAACAAGCAATCAGTATCGGTGTTTCTAAGCGATTATCGCACATTTTTTCGCATGATTCTTTGTTGTGGGGAATGGCCTTGCAAATAGGAATGCTGGGGTTGGATGTGGTGACGCCTGTCAAAAAATATTTTATGAATAAAATGATGGGAAGGGTAGGCCGTGTCCCACGATTATTATTAGGTATGAATGGAAATGAAAAAACTATCTCAACACGAAGCTGAAAAACAATTGCTTGATGTCGTTAATCAATTTCTAACAGAATCAGGTGAGCGTTATAAAAGAGAAATTAAACTCGATGTATCATTGCAGCGTCATTTAGGTATTGATAGTTTGGGTCGCGCTGAATTATTTCAACGTATCGAAAAAAATTTTGCGGTGACATTGCCGGATCGGTTATTGGCAGAAGCAGAAACATTAAATGATATTGCCGTTTATCTTGCTGATGCACCGATACAAATCGATAAAAAATCAACAAAACGTATGATCACGTCGCACGGTGAATATGCGCGAGTCGATCCTTTGCAAACAAAAACATTAATAGACGTTTTATTATTATACGGCGAACACTCGCCAGATAAAGCACATATTTATTTTCAAAATGAAGAAGGTAAAGATGAGGTTATTACTTACGGACAATTATTAGAACAATCGTTGCGTGTTGCCTCTGGATTGCGTGAACGTGGGTTGCGAGAAGGAGAGACGGTGGCGATTATGTTGCCCACGCATCCTGGATTTTTTTATGTTTTTCTTGGCACTTTGTTGGCTGGGGGTGTGCCTGTTCCGATTTATCCACCATTTCGCATGCATATGTTGGAAGAGTATGCGCGAATCGAAGCGCGTATTTTAAATAATGCAGAAGTTAGAATTTTAGTGACATTTGATCAAGCAGAAAAATTAAGTTTGTTATTGCAAACCTTTGTGCGTAGTTTGAAGCATGTCACGACAGTCGATGAATTATTGCATCGCAAAGGAAGCGTTTCTATTTATAAAGCGAAATCGGATAGTTATGCATTCATTCAATATACTTCGGGTAGTACAGCGGCACCGAAAGGTGTTTTATTGACGCATTATAATTTGTTATCCAATATTCGTGCTTATGGAAAAGCAGTGAAAGTCACACCGGAAGATGTTGCTGTGAGTTGGCTGCCACTTTATCACGACATGGGATTGATTGGCATGTGGTTGGGAAGTTTGTATTTCGGTGTGCCATTAATTTTAATGACGCCATTTTCTTTTTTAAATCGACCTGAGCGATGGCTTTGGGCTATTCATTATCATCGCGGAACATTATCAGGTGCGCCTAATTTTGCTTATGAATTATGTACGCGCAAAATTGAGCCGGCTCTTTTGGAAGGATTAGATCTGGGTTCTTGGCGAATGGCAGTGAATGGTGCTGAAAAAATTTATCCGCGTACGTTGGAACAATTTGCCACAAAATTTGCGCGATATGGATTTAAGCGGCATGCATTATTACCTGTGTACGGATTAGCAGAATCCACGGTTGGCTTAGCTATTCCGCCTGTTGAGCGTGAATTTCGTATTGATTATGTTGATCGAGATCAATTTGAAAAAGCATCATTAGCCATTCCGTCGACAGAAGCGAACGCATTAGCTTTTGTTTGTTGTGGCGGACCAATTGAAGGGCATCATATTCGTATTGTTGATGATGAATATCAAGTATTGCCGGAGCGACACGTCGGTAATTTACAATTTTGTGGACCTTCTAGTATGCAGGGTTATTATCATAATCCGACCGCGACCCAAGCCATTTATCATAATGGCTGGTGGGATTCAGGAGATTTAGCTTATTTGGCAGAGGGCGAGGTTTACATTACGGGACGTCGTAAGGATTTAATTATTAAAGCGGGACGAAATATTTATCCTGTCGAAATTGAAGAAATTGTGGGGAATATTCCGAATGTACGACAAGGATGTGTTGCCGCTTTTAGTGTGACGGATACACAACAAGCATCAGAACAATTAGTTGTTGTTGCAGAAACGCGTGAAAAAAACAAAGCGCAACGAGAAGAGATGATGAGAAACATGAAAGAAAAAATTGTTTCTGCATTAGATATTACGCCGGATGTCATTGTGTTAGTGGCGCCTCATGTTGTTCCTAAGACATCGAGTGGTAAATTGCAACGTGCTGCGTGTAAGGCGATGTATAACGACGGTCGCTTAGGAAAAAGAAAAACACCGGCTTGGTTGCAAATGATTAAAATAGCGAGTGGATCTTTTTTGAATAAAGTAAAGCGCGGTATTTTTTTTACAGGCCGTTTAATTTATACCACTTATGTCGCGTGTTTATTATTCATAACGTTCATTCCTTTGTTTTTAATTGTCTTGTTGGCATCACGCGATTTTGCGGCAAAAAGTTGTCGATTTTGGGCAAGAGCTATTCTTTTTCTCGCTTGTTGTCCATTGAAAATCGTTGGCAAAGAAAAATTAAAACAAATGTCCTCCGTTATTTTTGCGGCGAATCATGCCAGTTATGTGGATTCAATTGTGATGATGGCATTGCTTCCGACGGATACACGATTTATTGCAAAAAAAGAATTGTTAGCAGCGCCTATCATCCGCACGTTTCTGCGTCGCTTAAATTATGTTGTCGTTGATCGAGCCGATTTGTCGAAAGGATTGCAAGATACGAAACACATTGAAAGTGTATTGCGAAAGAAGGGGTCTATTTTAATTTTTCCAGAAGGCACGTTTAGTTATGCCTCCGGATTGAGACCTTTTCGATTAGGTGCATTTAAAATTTCAGCTGATGCGCAAATACCGATTTGTCCGATTGCATTGCAGGGTACGCGAACCATTTTGCGTGGCGATGAGAAATGGATGAGGCCATGTCGCATCACGGTGACTGTTTGTGATCCGATTTATCCGACAGGAATAGAATGGCAAGATATTACCGATTTGCGTGATGCGGTGCGTGCAGATATTGTAAAGTATTGTGGTGAACCGTCATTAGATTTTATTGCCGCACAAACGGTTGCATCGAAACCTGTTTAAGAAGGAAATTATTTTTTGATTGATCGTCGATCTATCGCTGCTGTCACGGCTTGGTGTTTATATGATTGGGCTTGCTCTTCTTTTTCTGTGATCGTGACGACCTTTATTTTTGCAACGTATTTTACGACACGTGTTTCAGAAAATGAAATTGTGGGTACGTTTCAATGGGCCAATGCCACATCATTGGCTGGCATCATGATTGCATTGACCAGCCCTTTTTTTGGCGCGATCGCTGATTATAGTGGTCATCACAAGCGGTGGTTGTTTGGATTTACTTGGCTGTGTATCTTGAGTGCCGCTATGTTATGGTTTGCATATCCCTCGATACATTCTGTTTATCTGGTATTAACTTCTCTGGTTTTAGGCACAGTGGGTCTTGAAGTTGCGTATGTTTTTTATAATGCTTTTTTGCCGTCATTAGTGTCAGGTGAATATGTCGGTCGAGTTTCAGGATGGGGATGGGGATGTGGGTACTTGGGGGGCATTGTTGCATTAGCATTTGCATTGTTTATGTTTATCAAAGGCGGTATTGCCGGATTAGATACAAAAACAGCCGAGCAAATTCGTATTTGTGGTCCGTTTGTGGCTATTTGGTTTGCTATTTTTTCCTTACCCTTATTTTTTTTGATCCCTGAGATTTCTACGACTTCCTGTTCCTTGTTGAAAGCAATTAAATCGGGATGGCGCGAACTGATTGAAACATTGAAAAAATTACCGAGTGAAAAAAATATTTTATTTTATCTTGTTGCGCACATGATTTACGCCGATGGACTCAATACGTTATTTGCATTCGGCGGTATTTATGCAGCGGGAACTTATGGTTTAACTTTCGAACAAGTTTTATTGTTTGGCATTAGCATGAATATTACAGCAGGGATAGGTGCTATTGCGCTCGGCTGGATGGATGATTATTTAGGGTCAAAAGTAACGGTGGTTGTGTCATTATTTTTTCTCATCTTATTAGGTATCCCGATTCTTTTTTTGCATGATAAGTATATTTTTTGGTTGTGCGCATTACTACTGTGTGTTTTTGTGGGGCCTACCCAATCGGCTAGTCGCTCACTCATGGTGCGTTTAATGTCAGAAAAGCAAGAAATGGCAACGGAGATGTTTGGGCTTTATGCGCTCTCTGGTAAAGTCACGGCTTTTGTTGGTCCCTGGTTGTTAGGTGAGGTTACGCTATATTTTGGTAGTCAGCGAATGGGGATGGCGACGATCTTGGTTTTTTTCATCATCGGTGCCATCTTGCTGTTGCCTGTTCGGGTTATTCAAAAGTAGTATAGATGCCTACAAAATTAATTGAGAAGGTGCCATCATGACAACCACGAGTGATGTTATTCAAGCCGTTGGCGATGATTCTTTTGAAGCGGAAGTGATTCAATCAGATCTTCCTGTGATTGTTGATTTTTGGGCGCAATGGTGCCCTCCTTGCAAAGCGTTAGCGCCAATCCTCGATGATGTTGCGCAAAAATATGTCGGCAAGGTGAAATTTATGAAGCTTGATATTGACCACAATCCTTCAACACCTCCTAAATTTGGTGTGCGAGGCATTCCAACATTGATTCTTTTTAAAGATGGGCAAGTGGAAGCAACCCAAGTCGGAATGTTGAGCAAAGCGGATTTGATGAAATTTATAGATGGCCATATTTAATGCTGCGTTCAATGGATTATTTTTGCTAAGCAATGAGTTCAAAAACGCTAACTATCACGATTAATATAGTGGCAGTTAGCGTATGCTCTGTCGGAAAAAGGTCGGTGAAGTCAGCGTGGCGAATACTAGATATTTTTTTTAAACCATGCTATCTTTCGGAAAAATAGGAACTCCATTTTACCCATCGTTTGAATCTAGTTTAAATTCCCAGGTATGTGGTCGAAAGCAGCGCTTTAGTTCCGAGTTACATGTCTTGTGTGAATAAAAATCAATCAAATTTTTTAAGGTATCTAAATCATTATGAATTTAACTGAGCTTAAGAAAAAAAGTGCAGCTGAGTTAGTGACACTGTCAGAACAATATGGGCTAGAAAATATGGCCCGCTCAAGAAAACAAGATATTATTTTCGCCATCTTAAAAGAGCACGCCAAACGAGGTGAAGATATTTATGGCGATGGCGTATTAGAAATTTTGCAAGATGGTTTTGGATTTTTGCGCTCGGCGGAAGGTTCTTATCTTGCGGGGCCTGATGATATTTACGTATCGCCCAGCCAAATTCGCCGTTTTAATTTACGAACAGGCGATACCATTTCTGGAAAGATCCGTCCGCCGAAAGAAGGCGAACGTTATTTTGCGTTATTGAAAGTGGATGAAATTAATTTTGAAGCACCTGAAAATGCGAAAAACAAAGTGCTATTTGAAAATCTTACTCCTCTCTTTGCTGAGAAACGTCTCAAGATGGAATTGGGAAATGGTAGTACAGAAGATATCACTGCGCGTGTCATTGATTTAGTTGCGCCATTTGGGAAAGGTCAGCGGGGATTGATTGTGTCTCCGCCAAAAGCGGGTAAGACGATGATGTTGCAAAATATTGCCCATTCTATCGCGCATAATCATCCAGAATGTTATCTCATCGTTTTGTTAATTGACGAGCGTCCCGAAGAAGTGACAGAAATGTCACGTTCAGTAAAAGGGGAAGTTATTGCCAGTACCTTTGATGAACCTGCCAATCGTCACGTACAAGTTGCTGAAATGGTTATCGAAAAAGCGAAGCGATTAGTTGAGCATAAGCGTGATGTTGTAATTTTATTAGATTCTATTACGCGTCTTGCACGTGCTTACAATACGGTGGTTCCTGCATCAGGAAAAGTGTTAACAGGGGGTGTGGATTCTAATGCGTTGCAACGTCCGAAGCGCTTTTTTGGTGCTGCTCGTAATATTGAAGAAGGTGGAAGCTTAACGATTATCGCAACTGCTTTGGTTGAAACCGGCTCCAAGATGGATGATGTGATTTACGAAGAATTTAAAGGGACTGGCAATATGGAAATTCATTTAGATCGCCGTATTGCGGAAAGACGTGTGTGGCCATCGATTAATATTAATCGCAGTGGCACACGTCGTGATGAAAAATTCGTATCGAAAGAAGATTTGCAAAAAATGTGGATTCTTCGCAAGTTATTGCAACCGATGGAAGAAGGTGCGGTGGAATTCCTTATCGATAAAATGAAAGATACGAAAACTAACGATGAATTTTTTGATGCAATGAAGAAATTTTAACGTGGCTTATTGGTTACTTAAATCTGAGCCGAGCACATTTAGCATTGATGATTTGAGTCGACGTCCGCAACAAATTGAGCATTGGGATGGCGTGCGTAATTATCAAGTGCGTAATATGATGCGTGATGAAATAAAGAAGGGGGATGAAGGATTTTTTTATCACTCCAGTTGCACGCCGCCAGGTATTGCCGGCATCATTAAAATTGAAAAAGAAGCTTACCCTGATTTCACTGCTTGGGATCCAACGTCGCCGTACTATGATCCCAGCAGTTCCAAAGATCGTCCGCGGTGGTTGATGGTGGATGTTAAGTTAGTTAAAAAATTTCCTCGTTTTATCACGCTCGATGAACTTCGCCGTGTTCCTGCCTTGCAAGAGATGCTTATTCTGCGCCGAGGTAATCGGTTGTCGATTACGCCTGTGACACCGCAGGAATGGAATGTAATTTGCGCGCTTTAGCAATTAATTAGAGTGCGTTCTAACTAATAGAAAGCGTTGCAAAACCATTTTTGCAACGCTGCTTTCCATATTTTGTTTTCATTCTTAAGTAAGCGAAGAAGATCTTCGTGGCGAATGACAAGTGCTGGTGCCACCACTGATACTATCCGTGCTATTCGCAATTTCACCTTCTGCTTTCACGCTGAGTGTTTTTACATTATCTGTGCTATTTTCAATTTGATCAGAGCTAATTTTTTCTTTTAGGCTATCTGTGCTACTTTCGCTCTCGCTAGGATTATTTTTTGCTAGAGAGTGATGAAAGGTAGCTAGGCTATCTACGCTATTGTTAGACGGTGATCCTGTGGTATTAGCATTTGAAGGTAATACGGCTGGAGTAATATGTGATTTTTCTATCTGTTTTATTACATCGGATTTTTTGGGCGGTGTGGATGGACGGTGCGATAAAGTATTTTCATTACGTGGCGAAGTTTTCGATAAAGTATTTTCATTACGTGGCGAAGTTTTCGATGAA
>CAYTKY010000001.1:17220-19618 GCA_964438435.1 uncultured Coxiellaceae bacterium
AATTTTTCGGTGAAGTTGTGGTTTCACGAGGTGAATTTGTTGGTGAATTTTTCGGTGAAGTTGTGGTTTCACGAGGTGAATTTGTTGGTGAATTTTTCGGTGAAGTTGTGGTTTCACGAGGTGAATTTGTTGGTGAATTTTTCGGTGAAGTTGTGGTTTCACGAGGTGAATTTGTTGGTGAATTTTTCGGTGAAGTTGTGGTTTCACGAGGTGAATTTGTTGGTGAATTTTTCGGCGAAGTTGTGGTTTCATGAAGTGAGGTTAAAGTCACCGCAGAAATGAGATCTGTCATGAAAGTGGCACCTGTTAATCCGAAGCTAGAATTTCGCGATTTATTTTCTGAGGGGTGATTGAGATTTTTAGCATGAAGGTTGTCAAAATTCTGATCGCTAAAGGTCACTGCTTTTTTGTTTTTTTCATTGAAGAGGCTAATAGCATTGTACAGTTGAACCATGAAAAGATCAGTGAATATAAGGGGGATCGTCGAATTAATTGGCTGTAAATAGTGTTCCTTTATATAAGCTTTAGTGTGAGCGGAAATTTTTTCGTTTGGCAACAGGCTTTTAAAAAAATCAATTCTTAAATCATGCACTGATTCTTTGGAAAGAGCGATATTCATCGTTGCATTTATCAGGGTATTTCTTGTCACGCTACTTTCATCGCCGTTAAAGGTTGCGTATTCTTCAATATATGATGGCAGTGGAAGTTCAATTGTATGGTGGTTATCTTGTTCTATTTTAAAATCGATTTTGTTTAATAGGGCGGAAATAAATCTTTTTGTCATAGATAGATATTTTTTGTCACCACTTAGAACAGCATGACAAGCGCTGATGAAAGCAAGCGTATTTTCTACATCAGTTATATTTTTAACAAATACAATGAATGCATCCTGCTGTTTATCAAGTTGTTCTTTGGTAAAGGGTTTTGATTTATTTGATAATAGGAAATCCGAAAGTGCTTTTCCGTAACAATATTTTAAATCGCAATGTATATTTTTTATAAAAAGAAGGATAGAAATTTTTTCAGATAGGAAAGAATTCGCATTTTTAGTTATCTCTTCTTGTGTTACCCCATCTTTTTTGATGATTTTTGGAGGAAAGAAATAATATCTATCATGATAGGTATCGAAGGAGTGGGTATGACCTTCTTGAGATGTTTCTTTGAGAACCAAGCGACAGATTTCTTTTTCGGTACATTCATTAGGATTCTTAGCAGGTTGATTAAAATTCTGATTGAGAAGTGCTGCTATGACTTGTTCGTTTTTTAAATAGAATATTTTATCATCGATACGGTAATAATATCTGGGATTACCAGCAGGAGGTTGTTCTTTATACAAAAACAGAGAGGTTTTGCTTGATTTTTTAACAGGTAGTCCTGACCTTAAAAAAAGGTCGCACCTATCAGAAAGAGAGATCAAGTCAGAGGAAGAATATCTTTCTTCCTGGATTGCTGTTTGAGCGATTTTATTTTTAATCGCGGGATCCATTGGGAAATTAAAGTTTTTATTTGAAATAGTTTCGCTTGGCATGTCTACATGGTTGCGTTTCACAAACCCTGCATGGTCAGTGAAGATGACGAAATCGATATGGGCGGCGATATTGTTTAATTTTTCATCAAAGCGCTTGGTGCAGCTATCATAAGTAGCTAATATTTCTTTCATTTCTGATTGAGCAGCGGGGGATTGCGATGCTGCTTTTTCGAATTCTTCGACAAGTTTTTTCCTTGTTGGATCAAAGGGGTCGGCTTGAATGAACGCATTAATTATATTTAAATTGCTTGCTTCGGTGTTTGTTCTTATTCTGCGTGTGTCTGCCATATCATAAGCCTCGTACTGGATTGCATTTATTTTTTTCGAATACGTTTAAGTGAGCCCAATTCTACAGAGGAAGGATTAACAAAACATTAACCATATTTTTACACTTGGATTGGTTTTAAATCATCGAATGGTTGTTTTTATGAAATTTTTGCTTAAAGATCATTTGCAGAGCGTGATGGTTTTTATTTTTTATGGTGAGCTGGATTGTTTTGATTGTTACGAGAGCGACGCGGGGGGCGCGTCGCTTCGATATTAAAGTTTCATTAATTTTTATTTAAAGGAAGGTTGTTTTCTTTTTTTATTAAGAGGTTCCTCAAATTTTTTCTTTACTCGGGAGCGGTCATGGTTCTGTTGCTCGTGGCCATACGCAGCCGAAGTTGATTTCTTTTTATTTTTCCAGGCCGATTTTTTATGGCGAGGCGCATCATCTTCATGACGAGTATGGCGAAATTCTTCGCGACGATTTTGACGCGCTTGACGTGGTGCATCACTGCGATCTTCGCGAGCACGGCGTGGCGCATCACTACGATCTTCGCGAGTACGACGTGGCGCATCACTACGATCTTCGCGAGTACGACGTGG
>CAYTKY010000001.1:19718-71458 GCA_964438435.1 uncultured Coxiellaceae bacterium
GATCTTCGCGAGTACGACGTGGCGCATCACTACGATCTTCGCGAGTACGACGTGGTGCATCACTGCGATCTTCGCGAGTACGACGTGGCGCATCACTACGATCTTCGCGAGCACGGCGTGGCGCATCACTACGATCTTCGCGAGCACGGCGTGGCGCATCACTACGATCTTCGCGAGAACGACGTGGCGCATCACTGCGATCTTCACGGAAACGACGTGGCGCATCACCGCGATCTTTGCGAAAAGAAGAAAATTCTCGCCGATCATTTTTAGCATTTGATTTTTTTCGTGGTCGATGTTCGTCATTCGAATGGGCTGTTGATGAAGCAGGTTCATGGGTATCGACTAATAATTTTAATGGCTGGCCGATAAAACGTTCAATGCGTTTGACATGACCGATATCGGTTGGCAGGACAAATGAAATGGCAACGCCACTTTTTCCAGCGCGTGCAGTGCGGCCGATACGATGGACATAATCTTCACTGAATTTCGGTAAATCATAATTGATGACATGAGTGATATCGCCAATATCAATGCCGCGTGCGGCGACGTCAGTTGCGACCAAATACTGAATTTTGCCATTGCGTAATTGTTCAAGTGTACGAGTGCGGACATTTTGCCTTAAATCGCCATGTAAGGCAGCAGCGGCAAAACCATCAGCGCGTAATTCATTGGCTAGCTTATCCGCATTGACTTTAGTGGCAGAGAAAATAATGGCTTTATAAATATTTTCATCGTTCAAAAATCGTTTCAGTAAACGAGTTTTGTGTTGTGAATTATTCGTTCGATATAATTCTTGTTTAATTTGTGGCGTAGATATTTTTTCACGCGACAAGTCAATGCGGACCGGGTTTTTCAAAAGATGGCGCATGACATTCATTAATTTACTATCGAGTGTTGCACTAAATAAAAGTGTTTGTCTGTTTGCAGGGGTAAGCTCAGTAATGTGTTGGACATCATCAATAAAGCCCATATCTAACATACGATCTGCTTCATCGAGAATTAACATTTCAATTTGCGATAAATCAACGCGCTTTTGTTCGAGATGATCGATTAAGCGTCCTGGTGTTGCGACGATGATATCTGCGCCGCGTGCTAAATCTTTTATTTGATGGTGATAAGGCATCCCACCGACCAAGCTGACAATATTGAATTGCAAAAATTTCCCATACATTCGTGAGGCTTTGGTAATTTGATTAGCTAGTTCACGGGTGGGTGTTAAAATGAGAATACGGCATTTTTTACTGCGTGGTTGAGTGGCTAGGCGATGCAAAGCAGGCAACACAAAGGCAGCTGTTTTGCCGCTGCCTGTTTGAGCTGAAACCACGACATCTTTTTTATCTAAAATAGCAGGGATCGATTGTTCTTGAACAGGGGTGGGTTTGGTGTAGCCACAAGTTTCTAACGCTTTGTGAATAGCTGAATTTAAGTCAAGTCGTTCAAAAGACACGGTTATTTTCCTCGTTTTTAATCAATATTATTTAGAAAAGCAAGCCATTGAGGCCATGCCATTCCCGAGAAATGGGGCCTAAATTAGCTGACGTTTTGTTTCATCGCCAACTAATTATTGAAATAGACTAATGGTCTAATCAGACTTGAAATGGATAATGATTGGTGATGATGTAAAACTTAAGGGCGTATTTGAGCATTATTTTTGCAAAAATGCAAGCATTAATGTCAGGTCGATTGATATGAAATCGGTGTGATTATACTCGTGAAAAATCAAAGCTTAGGACATCAGCCAAGGTCGGGTGATGCATTGCCAACATCATCAGCCGATCAATTCCCAATGCGACACCGGCGCAATCGGGGAATCCTTCTGTAAGTGCCGATAAAAACAATTCATCGATTGGCAAAGAGGGTAGTCCTTCTTGTTTGCGTAGAACCAGATTATTTTCAAAGCGTTTTCGTTGTTCATCGGCATCTTGTAATTCATGAAAGCCATTTGCGAGCTCAATTCCCTGATAATACACTTCAAAACGTGATGCGGTGGGCGGAGATCCTGGTTGAATGCGAGCGAGTGCTGCTTGAGAAATAGGGAAATCATAAATAAAGCAGGGGCAATCTTGACCGATATGAGGTTCGATGCAATGCGTCATTAGCAGTTGTAACCAAGTATCCGGATCGTGTAAATCAGCATTCACTGAGATAGCATGTTGTTTTGCACAAGCAATTAATTCATTGAGTGACACTTGGTGTGGATTGATTTGCAAGTAAGATTGAAATAAATCGGCGTAACTTTTTTTCTCAGCGGGTTGGGTTTTCAAAACACATTGCAATAATTCATCGACTTCATTCATTAATTCATGATGTGTGTATCCTAAGCGATACCATTCTATCAGCGTAAATTCAGGATTATGCCATTGACCGATTTCTCCTTGGCGAAAAGCTTTGGTGATTTGATAGATATCACCACAGCCCGCTGCTAATAAACGTTTCATCGCATACTCAGGCGATGTTTGTAAATAATAACGTTGTTCTTTTCCCTTGGGATGCGCTTGAAATAAGACGGGAATACTTTGAATGAAAGGGTCGGTGACAGAAGTGTGACACATTAAAGGTGTTTCTACTTCCATCACATGTCGATCGAAAAAAAAATCGCGAATTACTTTTAAAAGGTGTGCGCGTATTCGTAGATCGTTGATCTTAGCAGACGGTTGCCATTTCACTCTTTTGCTCTGGAAACATAAGTGCCGGTGCGTGTATCGACTTTAATGACTTCACCTTCTTGCACAAATAAGGGAACACGAACCACCGCGCCACTTTCTAATTTCGCTGGTTTGCCACCACTGCCTGCGGTATCACCTTTCAATCCGGGGTCGGTTTCAATAATTTTTAAATTCACGAAAGTCGGAGGCACGACTAAAATGGGTAATCCATTCCATAACGTTAATTTGCATTCACTTTGTTCTTTGATCCAAATTTTAGCATCGGCGACTTCGGTTTCATGTAAGGCATATTGTTCATAAGTTTCAGTTGCCATGAAGTGCCATTCGTTGCCATCGCCATAAAGAAATTGCGCATCAATTTCGACAACATCTGCTGAGGGAATGCTATCACCGGATTTATAGGTGCGTTCGATCACGCGTCCATTTTTTAAATTGCGATAGCGTAATCGATTGAATGCTTGTCCTTTCCCTGGTTTGACAAATTCATTATCAACAACGACACAAGGATCGCCATCAATAATTAATTTCATACCGTTTCGTATTTCATTTAAACCATAATCAGACATGGGTGCCTCCTCAAAATTTGCACTATGATAGCGTTCTAAGAGGAGCTTGTCACTTAGTCGGGTTTTGTATTGTTATTGCTTATTATCAAGCAACTTTATTCTCTCAGCCAATTTTTGAACATCAGTTTCATGATCAATAACATGATCGCAACAGCAAAAGCTAAATAAGCATACGTCAGAAAAGCGTGGTGATAGATCAGTAATTTATCCGCCGTGCTTTGTGTTGTATCAGGAATACTCGCGATTTTAGCGAGCATTCCGGCAAAAATACCACCAAAGCCAGTTGCAACAAACCAAATGCCCATCATCATCCCAATTAAATTGGCGGGAGCGAGTGTTGTCACGGCAGATAATCCAATAGGGGATAAAAATAATTCGCCGATGGTAATTAAACAGTAAGCAGAAAATACCCATAATGGATTAATTAAGCCCGCATCAGTTAAAAAAGCCGTGCTGATGCTTAATACCACAAATCCGGCGCCTGCAAAAAAAATACCGAGGATAAATTTAGTAATCGCAGATGGATTTAATGAATATCGATTTAATAGTTGCCATCCTAAGGCAAATAAAGGACCCAAAATAATAATGAAAAATCCTTCTGAAGCATAAAAAATAGTGGTGGTGAGTGGAATGCCGAATAAACTTTTATTGACGAGTCGTTCAACAAATAAATTGGTTGAGATAAAAAGCTGTAGGAGTAGTGTCCAAAAAACAATGGAAGAAATAATGAGCGTGTTTAATAAAATCATGCGTGTGCGATATTCAGGTGCTTGCTTTAACGTTAACACAATTAAAAATAAAACGAGCAAAATGCCTGTACTTGGTAATAACCAATGGGTAATGGCGCGGACATTAAAAATAAAAGTTAATGCGGTGATGACGAGCAGGCAACAAAAAAATAATAAAAGGTGTGAGCTAAAAGTAAGAGGGCGTAATTTTTTTTGTCCATCATATTTAATGTGTTTTAGACCAGCCACAAAGGTGAGTAAGCCTATGACCAACCCAAAGCTGGCCAGTGCGAATGTGAAATTCCAACCAAAGCTTTCTTTAAAGTAACCTGAAAAACCAGATAATGTTGCGCCAATGTTGATGCCAATATAGAAAATGGTAAAGCCCGCTTCGCGATGAGAATCCTGCGCTTCATATTGCATGCCTAGCAAGCTAGAAATATTCGGTTTAAACAAACCGTTACCGACAATAATGGTTGCAATGGCTGGATAAAAAAAAGATTGTGTGGATGAAAGGGCAAGTAAGGCATAACCCACGATCAGAAAAAATCCGCCCCAAACAATCGAAGTTTTAAATCCCAGTAGTTTGTCAGCTAAAAACCCGCCAATAAAAGGAGAGATATAAACTAATCCCATGAAAGTGCCGGAAATCGTGTCACTCATCGAATCAGAAAATCCATAATATTGGGTCATGTAAAGGACTAATAAACCCTGGATGACATAAAAGCCAAAACGTTCCCACATTTCTGTTAAAAATAAAAAAGGAAGCGCTTTAGGATGATGGTAGCGATCTGTTTTCATCTCGATCTCCAATGTCATGTGTTACTTGATGATACCATTTAATTTTAAGAGTGCATCAATTGTGGGTGGACGACCACGAAAAGCAATAAAGGATTCCATGGGATCACGTACGCCACCTACTTCCAAAATATTTTTCATGAAGGACAGCCCCACTGCTTGGTCAAAAATACCGTGTTCTTGAAATTGACCGTAGGCATCACACGATAACACTTCTGCCCATTTATAACTGTAATACCCAGCGGCATAATTGCCAGCAAAAACATGTAAAAAACTGTGCTGAAATCGATTAAAAGAAGGGACGGGAATAACCGATGTTTTTTGTCGAATCGTGTTTAAAATGGTTTGTGCTTGATTGCTTTGTGTGGGGTCAAATGATAGATGTAGGCAGAAATCAAATAAAGAAAATTCAATTTGTCTTACCATTTGTAATCCTGTTTGAAAATGTTTTGCTGCCAACATTTTTTCATAAAGGTCTTCTGGTAGTGTTTCACCCGTTTTATGATGCCCAGAGATCAATGCTAATAATTCCTTTTCCCAGCAATAATTTTCCATAAATTGACTAGGAAATTCGACGGCATCCCAAGGGACTCCATTGATCCCAGCAACCGATGGATAATCAACTTTTGTGAGCATGTGTTGTAGGCAATGACCAAATTCATGAAAGAGTGTTTGTACATCATCGTGCGTGAGTAGAGCAGGTTCATGTTGAAGGGGTGGCATGAAATTACAAGTTAAATACGCGACGGGGTATTGAAGTTGTTTTTCATTTAAACGACGCCGTGTGCGGCAATCATCCATCCATGCGCCATCGCGTTTATGCGGACGCGCATAGAGATCAATATAAAAACCGGCGCGTAGATTATGTTGGTCATCGTAAATTGAGAAAAATTGTGCTTGTGGATGCCATAAATCAATCCCTTCTTCTTTTTGAATGCGAATGCCATAGAGTTTATGTACCAAAGCAAATAAACCATCTAAGACTTTATCGATAGGAAAGTAAGGTCGAATATCTTCTTGTGTGAAATTGAATTGGGATTCGCGTAATTTCTCAGAATAATAAGCAATATCCCATATCTCAAGGGAAGTTAATCCATCTTGTGATTGTGCGAGTGCTAGTATTGCTTCATATTCATTTTCTGCCATTGATTTGCTGCGAGCTAATAAGTCATATAAAAAACACAGCACTTCTTCGGGTGTTTTAGCCATTTTAGTTGCGAGCGAATATTCGGCATAATTGGTGAAGCCTAAAACGTGTGCTATGTCATGCCGTGTTTTTAAAATATCATCGATGATCGCTGTGTTATCCCATTTTCCTGCATCGGGGCCTTGGTCTGAAGCGCGCGTGGAATAAGCCTCGTAAAGTGTTTTGCGTAACTCACGATTTTTTAAATATTTCATTGCGGTGGAGTAGGTAGGGTAATCCAGTGTTAATACATAGCCTTCTAGATGCAATTGTTTTGCATGCTCCATCGCGAGTTGCACTATATGAGGAGGCAGGCCAGCCAGTTTCGAGCTATCTGTGATGGGTAAGGTAAAGGCATGTGTTGCATCTAATACATTTTCAGAAAAAGTTGTCATCAACTGATTTAAATGTTTCTGTAATTCGGCAATACGCGTTTTTTTATCGATCGGCAAATGAATGCCTGCAAGTTTGAAATCACGAACAGCGTTTTTAATTATTTTTTGTTGTGCTGGATTTAATTTTTCTAACGCACGATCAGATGCAAGTGTGGAAATGGCTTGATAAAGAACTGTATTTTGTGAAAGCTCTGTATGAAAATCGGTGAGGAGTGGCAAGGTGTCATTGTAAGCTTTGCGCAAGCTATCTGTTTCTAAAACAGCATGTAAATGTGAAATAGGTGACCATGTTTTATTTAATTCGTCAGTCATTTCTTCAAGTGGCTGCATTAAATTATCCCAAGAAAAGGGACCCGATTGTGCCAATAAAGTATCGAGTTTTTTTTTATTCGCTTGAATTAAACTAGTTAGGTTAGAAAAAATTTCGTCGGGGTTGATGTCACTAAAGCGAGGTAGCGCTTCTTTGGGAAATGGTAAACTGCTCACTTTCTCGTCACTCCTTAGTCATATTCTATTTTGTTTTTAACGCAAAACGCTGAACCATCATTTTATAATAACATCTTAAATCCTTTGAGGAGAGTGCTATAATCCTTCGCGATAGAATGATTTTTGGCGATAAAAAATATGGAAAACAATAAACAAATAATGACGTTCCAAGAAGTCATGGCTGCTTTGCAACATTTTTGGGCTGCTCAAGGCTGTGTTATCATGCAACCATTGGATATGGAAGTGGGTGCAGGGACATTTCATACCGCTAGTTTTTTGGGAGCGATAGGGCCTGAACCTTGGCGAGCTGCTTATGTGCAACCTAGTCGACGACCAACGGATGGTCGTTATGGTGAAAACCCCAATCGAGTGCAGCGTCATCATCAATTTCAAGTGATATTGAAACCATCACCCATCGATATACAAGAATTATATCTTCAATCATTGCGCACGCTAGGCGTTGATACGCTGGTCGATGATATTCGTTTTGTCGAAGATAATTGGGAATCGCCTACGTTAGGAGCGTGGGGATTGGGTTGGGAAGTATGGCTGAATGGAATGGAAGTGACGCAATTTACGTATTTCCAGCAAGTGGGCGGATTGGAGTGTCGGCCCGTGACAGGCGAAATTACCTATGGGTTAGAACGTTTAACCATGTCATTACAAGGCAGAGATAATATTTACGACATTGTTTGGAGTGTCGGTCCGCAAGGGGTCGTAACGTATGGTGATGTGTGTCATCAAACAGAAGTAGAAATGTCTCAATTCAATTTTGAAATAGCTGATGTGGAAGCTTTATTTTATCAATTTCATTTTTACGAAAAAGAAAGTGAGCGGTTGATTGCGGCGGGACTACCTTTGCCTGCTTATGAAATGGTATTGAAAGCGTCTCATACATTTAATTTATTAGATGCAAGAAAAGCTATTTCAGTAACAGAACGTCAACATCATATTTTAAAAATTCGCCGTTTAGCAAAAGCAGTGGCTGAGCGTTATTATGAATCAAGAGAAAAGTTAGGATTTCCACTGTTGAAAGAGAAACAATTATGACGATAAAAAGAGGTGATTTTTTAGTAGAAATTCATACAGAAGAATTTCCACCTAAATCTTTATTTCAGTTAGCACGCGCTTTTTTTGATGAAATCACAGAGCGTCTTAAGAAAAATAATTTAGATTTTGTTGAGGCACAATTTTTTGCAACACCTTGTCGATTGGCCGTATTCATCAAACAATTAGAAGCTCAACAAAAGGAGCAATTAATCGAACGTCGTGGTCCGGCTGTGAATGCTGCATTTGATGCTGAAGGTCATCCAACGCAAGCATGCGTTGGTTTTGCACGTTCATGTGGTGTGCAACCGGACGCATTGATGACTATTAAAAATGCCCAAGGTGAATGGGTGGGGTTCAAGCAACATGTGTCAGGAAAAACAGTCGCTGATCTATTGCCGACGATTATTGAGCAATCCTTAATGGCTTTGCCGATTCCGAAGCGAATGCGGTGGGGGGCCGGGGATGTACAATTTGTTCGGCCTGTGCATTCTGTTGTGATGTTATACGATGACAAGATCATCCCAGGCACGATATTGGGATGTGAGACGGGGCGTTTAACGCGCGGCCATCGTTTTCATGCGCCGCAAATGCTAGAAATTAAACACGCCGCCGACTACGTTAGCTTGTTAGAAACGCATGGTTTTATCATTGCGGATTTTGTATCGCGACAAAAGAAAATATTGGCGATGACAACTGACTTGTTGCGAGCTGTGTTAGGTGAGGATGCGTATTTTGTTGCTGATGAAGCATTAATTAACGAAGTAACAGGACTGGTCGAATGGCCTATTGCTTTACTTGGAAAATTTGATGCAAATTTTTTGAAATTACCGAAAGAAATTTTAATTTCTGCGATGCAAGATCATCAACGCTATTTTCCAGTGTGTCAGCAAGAAACTCAGCAATTAATGCCCTATTTTGTCACGATCAGCAATATTCAAAGTCAAGATCCACAACGTGTGATTCATGGAAATGAACGGGTTTTGCGGGCACGTTTATCTGATGCGGCTTTTTTCTATGAGGTGGATCAAAAAGAAAGCTTAGAGTCGCGTATCGAACGCTTGAAGGGAATTATTTTTCAAGCAAAATTAGGCACTTTATTTGATAAAGCAAAACGATTAAGTCAATTGGCGGGTTTTATCGCTCAGCAATTAAATATTGATGTGTCATTAGCAGAGCGCGCAGGGTGGTTGGCGAAAACAGACTTAACGACGAACATGGTGAATGAATTTCCAGAATTGCAGGGGGTGATGGGGTATTACTATGCTTTGCATGATGGTGAAAATAAAGAAGTGGCATTGGCCTTGAAAGAGCAATACATGCCACGTTTTGCTGGGGATGAATTACCTAGTCATCCAATAGGACAAGTCTTAGCTTTGGCTGATCGTATCGATACGTTGGTCGGCGCATTTGGTATTGAACAAATACCAACGGGTGACAAAGATCCTTATGGGTTGCGTCGTGCCGCATTGGGGGTGTTGCGAATGTTGATTGAAAACGAAATGAATCTTCAACTTCCTGACGTGTTGCAATTGGCAGTGTCTTCTTATGGAGATTCATGTCGCAATACACAAACAATCCCTCAATTGTTAACTTTTATGCAGGAACGATTACGTGCTTGGTATTTAGAGCAAGGCATGGCAGCCGATATTTTTGCAGCCGTAGCCGCATTAGGGGTAACGAATCCTTTGGATACGCATAAGCGCATGAAAGCGGTGCAGTCATTTAAAAAAATGACAGAAGCGGAAGCATTAAGCATTGCTAATAAACGTGTTAGCCATATTTTAGCGAAATATGAAGACGTGCTGGATGCTAAAAACATTAACCCGAATTTTTTTGAAGAAGCGGCAGAAAAAGAATTAGCGAAGCAATTAGAAAAGAAAAGTGATCTGATTGCGAAATTGTCGCAATCTGGCCAATATGATGAAGTCTTATTGCAATTAGCCGAATTGCGCCAACCAGTGGATGATTTTTTTGACCAAGTGATGGTGATGACAGAAGACAAATCACGTCGCGAAAATCGTATTTTATTGCTGAGCCAATTGCGTAAATTATTTTTGAAAGTGGCAGATATTGCACTTTTGCAGTGATGGCCTATACTAATGCCTCAATCGATATTTCCGGCTCTTTGGGAATGTCTGTGGTTAAATTTATTCTTTAGAAATTCCCAAAGAGCCATCTTTCCAATGATGCAGTTACCTCACAATGAAAAGGGAGAAAAATTGTTATGCAGGGTCATCGGTTATTATTAGCGGCTATCAGTGGTTTGGTTATTTCAACGATCTCTATGCCGGCGTCTGCTATGATGTCTATTCCTAATGGTTGGTATCTTGAAGGTAACGCAGGTTGGTCGCATATCTCAAACAAAACGTATCCCGGTAGTTCTAGTCGATCTGGTGTGGCGGGCAATGCAAATTTGGGATACAAGCTAATGCCTTATTTTGGTATTGAAGCGGGTTATTCTCGATATGCGGATACAACAATCAAAAATAGTATCGGAACAAAAGCGGCAACGGATCAGCATTATGCAGTTGATCTGGCATTAAAGGGTATCGTTCCTTTCGCTGATTCTGGTTTTGAAATGTTTGCAAAATTAGGTGGCGTGCGTGTGGCCTCGAATATCCATATTAACAATTCAACGGCAGCAGCAGGCCTTGGCTTGACGAGTAATCAGCATAATTCAACCGGTATTTATGCGGGGTTAGGTGCTGCTTATTATTTAATGCCCGAATTATCACTGGTTGTGCAATGGCAACATGCGCAAGGTAGCAATTCAACAGGCAATTTTGATCTTTACACAGGTGGTTTGAATTTTATTTTTGGCTAATTTGATCAGGGTCTGTTGGCAATTGAAAACAGACCCTCGATGAGTGCCCACGATAGTGGGTGATGCTAATCAAAAAACACGTTGTAGCCACTGACTAATCGCTAAAATTTCTTCTTCACAAACAGAGTGTGGCATGGCATAACTATGCCAATTGACGGGATAATTGGCCTGTTTGAGTGCATGGTGAGTGGATTCACCTAACGCATAGGGCACAATAGGATCGCGTGTGCCGTGTGCAAGAAAAATAGGAATTTGTCGATTAGCGGCAGACGCTTGTTGAAATACTTCCTCTGCCATGGGTAAGTAGCCAGAAAGAGCAATGATCCCTGCGAGTGGCTTGAGATAACGAAGCCCAGTCATGAGTGCCATCGTGGCGCCTTGTGAAAAACCGGCAATGACGATTTTATCTGTCGCAATGCCACGTTCAATTTCTTTCATAATGAGGTGTTCGATTGCTGAAGCAGATTGATCGATCCCTTGCTTGTCGACTTGGCTGCCGAGTGTTAATCCATAGATATCAAACCATGCGGGCATATTCATGCCGCCATTGATGGTGACTGGCATGATCGGTGCATGAGGAAAAATAAAACGGATGCCAACTTTGTCTGATAAATTGAGTTGAGGAACGAGCGGAACAAAGTCATCGCCACTTGCTCCTAATCCATGTAACCAAATGACACTGGCGTGAGCAGGTAATGCAGGTTCAATTTCGATGGCTGATAGTAACGGTTGATTCATATTGAATGGCTCTTAATGGAAATAAAAATGCGAAGGCTATCATAAATGATGAACTGAGAATTATCATTATTGACATTATGAATAGAGGGACTTTATGATGCTTGCTTAATGGTGCTAAAAGAGCATAATGATAGTTATGCTTTTATTTCGAAGGGCGTATTTGGTATTTCCTTGGTGAACGGAATTTTGGAGAGGGATTCATTATGAAGAGATTTGCAAAATCAACGTTAGGCGTTACCCTGCTTGAAGTCATGTTAGTGTTAGCGATCGCTGCAATGATCATCGTTATGTCTATTCGGTACTATCAGTCAACCACCGCAGCTCAGCAATCGAATACTGTGTTGGCGCAAGTTCAGGCTATTGTGTCTGCTGCTGAGCAATTGTCTCAGGCGACAGGTTCGTTTGCTTCAACAGGGGGCAATGTTAGTACCACTACGATCGAGCCTCTGTTACCAAAAAATGGGTTAGTGCTGCCTTGGGGTTCCGCGATTACCGTTACAAATGCTTCAGCCAGTTCATTTGACATTACATTGGCAGGTCTGTCAGCGAATGTCTGTCCTTTGGTGAAGAGTAAGCTAACTGCAAGCGCGCATTTTTCTGTTTCTGAGGAATGTTCTACTACGGGGACTACGTCGCTTACGATCACCTATATCGCAAATCCATAAAGAAGAGTTGTTTTATGTGACGGGCTTCATTGGTTGAAGCCCGTTTTTTATTGTGTGTAAGTATTCAAAAAAATAAATTACCTGTTAGCATAAAATTTCTCCCGGCTGCAGGGTAAACGAATTCCTGAGGGGCTTGATAGATAGAATAATAATTAAAATATTTATTAAAAATATTATTAAAATGAAATGCGATGCTGAAATAATCTTGTTCATAACGTAAATTCACATGATAAGTCGTGTAACCGCCATTCTTACCTGCCATATTAGCATTGTCATTGGCTGCATATTGACTCCCCGTATAGAGTGCTTCGGTATAAGTATGCCAATGTTCGGTGATTTGATAATTTAAGCTAAGCAAGCAGAAATTTTCAGCAACTAAAGGAATGCGGTTTCCTGCGTAAATCCCGTTTTTAAATCGCGCATTGATAAATTGATATTGACCATTAAGTGATAATAAATCTGTGATTTGCTTTTTACCTGATAATGTTAGCCCATATCGTGATGTGGGCGGATAATTTGTATTGCTACCAAAAGGTTGAGTCGGAGTTTGTGTTGGATCAAAAGCAATTTCATCTTTTAAATTTAATTGAAAAAGATTTATTTTTGCTGAGTCTTTTTCATGATCCATTTGCAATCCTGTTTCATAAGCTATTCCACGCTGGGTGCGTAATCCATTGACACCAAGAGGTGTTGATGCGTTTTCATCTGCTTTTGGAAAACGAAAGCTTTCTGCTCTGCGTAAATAAAATTGGATGTGAGGAAGCAATTGATACGTTATCCCAATAGTCGTTGCGAGCGCACGGTTAATATGACGATTCAACGCGAATGATTGTGTGCGACTCTGTTGTAATGCGCCACGAGCGCCAATTGAAAATAGTAAATTAGGATGAAGAGAGAGGCTTGCTAAGGAAAAAAGGCCATATTTTTGTTGTTGATCTTCTGTCACACCGAATAAACTGGCAAGATGGTAGTGATCACTTTGTGCATCTGCCCCGCTTGTTAAAACGACATTACGCCAGGTTCCTTTGAGTTGTGGCTTCACAAAAAATGTTTGTCTTAATTGCTTGAAAGCAGCTGTTAAAATGCCATGACCATGCATCAATCGACTTGCAAAATCAGTGGTCATATTCCAATTTGAATTCCATTCATATTGATGTTGCAATTGGAAAAAACCATTTTGATCTTGAAAATAATTGATGTTGCTGGTGGCTTGTCGACGATTTTGTCTTGCTTGCGCGAGTGTTAATGCCCCTGGATATTGCATTTCTTCACTGGCAAGGGTGTAGTTGAAATAAAATTTATTGTTAGGGGGATGATAGCGCATCGTTCCTGTTAAAAGACGCTGATCATCATTATTGTTATCACGATAATTAGCAGTCTGTTGGGTAGAAAATGCCACGCGATGATCTGTGTCACGATAACGATGCGATAACGTCAGGTAACAATTTTTTGTATCATAGCTTCCTGCGCTACAAGATATCCCTATGTTTTTTTTGCTCGATTCGCGTGTGCCAATGTTGATAATGCCACCGACAGCTTGGTCGCCATATAAAACACTTTCACTTCCTGCAATCACATCAATGAATTTAATTTCTTGCAAGGGAATCGTGTTTAAATCGGGTGGCATGATATCGGGATTGGTAATGGGGATTCCATTGATCAACAATAAAGAATTACTACTTGCGCTGGCTCCAAATCCTCGTAAATTTAACAAGACTTGACTATTGTTGCCGACCGTATTTTGTAATTGCACACCACCTAGATTTTGCAACACATCAGTTAAGCTCGTCATACCGGAATCAGAAATTTCTTGTTGCGTAATTTGTGTAGATGGGCCACTACTTAAGGATATTTTCATTCGCTTAGGAATTTTTAATACGGCAGGTGGGATGATATTTTTATTTGCTGAAATACTATCAGAAAAAAATAAAATAAATAAAAATAAAAAATAGGAATGACAGCGTTTTCCCATGTGAGCCCTCCGCTACATAAGTGAATGATGTGTAGCAGACCGGTCTCCGGGCTTTCATTGATATCTGGACTCAGCGTCTTCCCATGTGATTGACACAGTGACGTTATTCTGAAAAAAATGATTACCGTTGCGGGGGCAGCATCGGCATTGTTGTGGTTAACAGCGCACCGATTTCCCGTCATCTATTACATCGCGTGCGGAAATTTAAACGCTCACCTGGTTGGTGTCAATGTTATTTTGATGTGAATGAACAAAAGAGCGCGGAGATTTTATTTTATTAAAGGCATTCGTGTGTTGTTGAAATTCACATTTCGTCATGCCTGCTGCGCAATGCATAGAACCTGTGACTTGATACCAATAATGGTGGGTATTTTCGAGATCGAAATCATCTTTTCCAAGATAAGCGGTTAAGTGTGAGCCGGTGTCATTCATGTAATAACAGCGAATCATGCCGTGTTGGTCGCGATGAATCCATTCCGCTAAAGTAAATTGTGCGGCAGCGTTTTTAAATTCAATGATTTGTTGGGAAGATAAAAGCGAATTGTTTTCGCTATCGTAAAGTTTCCATCCAATTGGTAGATGCGTTTTGATGGTTTTAATATCGGGACAGGTTTCTGCAAATGTCCATTGACACAACACACTAAGTACGATGATCATGATTTTTTTTTGCATGATAGTTCTTCCTTGATGTGTTGTGTCATAACGTCATTTTTTAATAACGATACCATTCTGTTTTAAATGGCCCATCCACAGAAATATTTAAATATTTCGCTTGTGCATCTGTCAAGGTAGTGAGTTTGGCGCCTAATTTTTTAAGATGCAAGCGTGCGACCATTTCATCTAATTGCTTAGGAAGCACATGAACGCCGATTGGATATTTTTCATTATGTTGCCAAAGTTCAATTTGTGCTAACACTTGATTGGTGAACGAGGTGGACATAACAAAACTGGGATGACCTGTTGCGCAACCTAAATTGACTAAGCGACCTTCTGCTAACACAATTAATCGATGACCGTTCGGTAAAATAACGTGATCAACTTGTGGTTTGATATTTTCCCAAGCATATTGACGCATGGATGCAATATCAATTTCAGAGTCAAAGTGGCCAATGTTGCAGATGATCGTTTCATTTTGCATTTTCAACATGTGCTCATGCGTGATGACATGCACGTTGCCGGTTGCTGTCACAAAAATATTTCCGATAGGCGCCGCTTCTTCCATCGTAATGACACGATAACCTTCCATGGCGGCTTGTAATGCGCAAATTGGGTCAATTTCAGTAATAAACACGGTTGCGCCAAATGAACGTAATGCCGTTGCACAACCTTTGCCAACCTCACCGTAGCCACAAACAACAGCAATTTTTCCGGCAATCATCACATCGGTTGCACGCTTGATGCCATCGATGAGTGATTCGCGGCAGCCATATAAATTATCAAATTTTGATTTGGTGACAGAATCATTCACATTAATGGCTGGAACTTTTAATTCACCTTGTTTATGCATTTCATAAAGACGATGCACACCTGTCGTTGTTTCTTCCGAAATGCCTTTTACATTTTTTAATAAAGCGGGATATTCTTGATGCATAATCAGTGACAAATCACCGCCATCATCCAAAATTAAATTAGGTGTCCAATCATTCGGGCCCTCAATGGTTTGTTTAACACACCACCAATATTCTTCTTCTGTTTCACCTTTCCAAGCGAAAACAGGAATACCTGCTTTGGCAATAGCAGCGGCGGCATGATCTTGTGTTGAAAAAATATTGCAAGAAGACCATCGCACTTCGGCACCTAATTGCACTAATGTTTCGATTAAGACAGCCGTTTGCACGGTCATGTGTAAGCAACCTGCAATACGAGCACCTTTTAAAGGCTTTTTGCTTTTGTATTGTTCGCGCAATGCCATCAAGCCTGGCATTTCTGTTTCTGCGATGCTGATTTCTTTTCGGCCCCAATCAGCGAGTTGAAGATCGGCGACTTTGTAGTCATGGATGTGATGAGAGGTTGTCATAGTATGTACCTGCATGTTTTACTGCTCCTAAATAATCATTTTTTCATGTAAGAGGGTCGTTTTATCTGTTTTTTCCCATGGGGCATCGATATCTTCTCGCCCAAAGTGACCATAACAGGCGGTTGCGCGATAAATGGGTCTCAATAAATTGAGCATTTGTATGATGCCATAAGGACGTAAATCAAAATGAGTTTGTATTAATTGAATGATTTGTTGATGTGGAATGTGATGTGTGCCAAATGTTTCAAGATGAATTGCCGTCGGTTCTGCGATACCAATGGCATAAGAGAGTTGTATTTCACAACGTTCAGCTAATCCTGCGGCTACAATATTTTTTGCAACATACCGTGCAGCATAAGCGGCAGATCGATCTACTTTGGAGGGGTCTTTCCCTGAAAAACAACCACCACCATGTCGAGCCATTCCGCCGTAAGTATCGACAATAATTTTGCGTCCAGTTAACCCGCAATCACCTTGTGGACCGCCGATTACAAATCGCCCGGTCGGATTGACATAATATTTTGTTTCTTTCAACCATTCGGCTGGCAACGTGGGCTTAATGATTTCTTCGATCACAGCTTCAACTAATATCGAATGTGGGGTGTCGGGGTCATGTTGCGTTGATAAAACAACATTAGTGATGCTTTTGGGTTTGCCGTTTAAATAATGAAATGTAATTTGTGATTTTGCATCAGGTCGCAACCAGGGCAATTTTTTTTGTTTGCGAAGTTCTGCTTGTCGACGCATTAATTGGTGTGCATAGGTAATTGGCGCAGGCATGAAAACCGAAGTTTCATTTGAGGCATAACCAAACATGAGTCCTTGATCGCCAGCACCTTGTTCTTCTTTTGTTTTTCTATCGACGCCCATGGCAATGTCACTCGATTGTTTGCCGAGAGCGGTAATCACTGCGCAAGAATTCGCATCAAAGCCGAGATCTGAATGTGTGTAACCAATATCACTGATAACGTGTCTTACAATTTGTTCTACATCGACCCAAGCGTGTGTTGTGATTTCGCCACCGACAAAAACCATGCCTGTTTTTACCAGCGTCTCGCAAGCAACACGGGCATCGGCATCTTGCTGCAAAATGGCGTCCAAAATGGCATCGGAAATTTGATCAGCAATTTTATCCGGATGGCCTTCAGAAACTGATTCTGAGGTGAATAAAAATTCGTTGTCTTGTAGAGGTGCCATAGTGTTGATTCTATGTAGAATGAAAACGCGACATCATAGCACGGAGACTGTTTGTTCGCCATGAGTTGCTATTATTTTGAATAATCGATTCTATACATTCTTAAATTAAATTCAGGTAAGATGCCTTCAAGTTTTTTCGCTATCATGAAGGGGAGCCTCATGCCAAATTTAACCCGTAAAGATCGAGCTAATGCCATACGTTTTTTAAGTATGGATGCCGTGCAAAAAGCCAATTCGGGTCATCCGGGAATGCCGATGGGTATGGCGGATATTGCAGAAGTCTTATGGCATGATTTTTTACGACACCATCCTGGCAATCCGCACTGGATTAATCGTGATCGTTTTATTTTGTCGAATGGTCACGGCTGTATGTTGCAATATGCTTTATTGCATTTGACGGGTTATGACCTCACGATAGATGACATCAAGCATTTTCGACAGTTGCATTCAAAAACACCGGGTCATCCCGAATATGGGGATACCCCCGGTATTGAAACGACAACAGGACCGTTGGGCCAAGGATTAGCTAATGCAGTGGGCATGGCGATCGCAGAAAAACATTTAGCAGCTCAATTTAATCGCCCGAAATTTCCTCTTATCGATCATTATACTTAATGCTTTGTGGGCGATGGCGACTTGATGGAAGGAATATCACACGAAGTTTCGTCTTTGGCAGGCTTACTCGGTTTGGGTAAGCTAATCGTTTTCTATGACGATAATCAAATTTCAATTGATGGTGAAGTAAAGGGTTGGTTTCGAGATAGCACCCCTGAGCGATTTCAAGCTTATCATTGGCATGTGATCCCCGATGTGGATGGGCACGATGGCGAAGCTGTGCGTAAAGCAATATTGGCGGCACAATCTGTTACGGATAAACCAACACTGATTTGTTGCAAAACAGTGATTGGTTGGGGATCGCCCCATTTAGCGGGGACAGCTGCGACGCATGGTGCAGCGTTAGGCGAAAAAGAAATTGCTGCCATTCGTGCCAAATTAAATTGGCCTTATGAACCGTTCGTGATTCCTGATGAAATGTATGCTTCATGGGATGCGCGCCAACGCGGCGTCATGCAGGAAAAGGAATGGCAGATTTTATTTCAACAATACCAAGCAGATTATCCCGATTTGGCAAAAGAATTATTGCGTCGTAAAACAGGTCAGTTACCGGTGACTTGGTCCAGTCAGGTTGATCACTTATTACAGAAAATGAATGAGAAAAAACAATCAATGGCGACACGGAAAGCGTCACAAATTTGTTTAGATCATTATGCAAACGATTTACCAGAAATGATGGGTGGTTCTGCCGATTTGACAGAGTCGAATTGCACCAACTGGAAAGAAATGCAAATTTTTTCGAAAGATCATCCAGCAGGTCGCTACATTCATTATGGTGTGCGTGAATTTGGTATGTCGGGCATCATGAATGGTTTGGCGCTATATGGCGGTATTATTCCTTTCGGCGGAACATTTCTTACTTTTTCTGATTATGCACGTAATGCCATTCGATTAGCTTCTATCATGCGTCAGCGTGTCATTTTTGTTTATACGCATGATTCAATTGGTTTGGGTGAAGATGGTCCAACACATCAACCGATTGAACAAATACCGAGTTTGCGGATGATGCCGAATTTATCCGTTTGGCGTCCTTGCGATACAGTTGAAACGGCGGTGGCTTGGCGTATGGCGATTGAGCGGCAAGGACCAACTTGTTTGTTATTGTCGCGTCAAACGCTCCCTTTTCAAATCCGTGATGAGCATCAGTTGTCCGTTATTCAACGTGGCGGGTATATTTTGTTGGATTGTCCGAGCGAAAGGCAACCTGACGCGATTTTCATGGCGACAGGGTCTGAGGTTTCGTTAGCAGTCGAAGCCGCAAACCAGTTGAAAGAAATCGGTATTCATATTCGCGTGATTTCGATGCCTTCAACCGATGTTTTCTTAGCACAAGAAGCAGCTTATCAAGAAAAAGTCTTGCCTTCCTCTGTGGTCGCAAGGGTTGCGATTGAAGCCGCAGCGAGTGATTATTGGTATCGCTTTGTCGGGTCACAAGGTAAAATCATCGGGCTTGATCGATTCGGTGTATCTGCTCCAGAAAAAGATGTATTTCGTGATTGTGGTATCACGGTTGAGCAAGTGGTAGCCATAGCGAAAGAAGTGATTGATGCTGCTGCCAGTTTTTCGCATCAGTTTCAAGCAAAATGTGCTTCCGGATTAAATTAATTCGGTAGAAATGTTGGTTGAGCAAGCACCATGTACTCATCAGCCAATGCGGTGTGAATAAAAGAGATCTAAAAATGGGAGGATTTAATCCATGACAATTCGGGTAGCAATTAATGGTTATGGCCGTATTGGTCGTAATATTTTACGTGCACATTATGAAAAAAAATTACATCAAACTATTCAAATCGTCGCGATTAATGATTTAGGTGATGTGAACACGAATGTGCATCTTACGCGTTATGATACAACACATGGAAAATTTCCAGGTGAGGTTACTTTATCCGGTAATGAAATGATCGTGAATGGCGATAAAATCCGCATTGTCGCGGAACGTGATCCTAAAAAATTACCATGGAAAGAATTAAATATTGATGTCGTGTTTGAATGCACCGGATTATTTACATCTAAAGAAAAAGCCGCTGCGCATTTAGAAGCAGGTGCTAAAAAAGTGATTATTTCTGCGCCGGCAACGGGTGTTGATGCCACGGTTGTTTATGGTGTGAACCAACATGTATTAAAAGCCAGTGATACGGTTATTTCGAACGCATCGTGTACGACTAATTGCTTAGCAACGCTTGTTAAGCCATTGCATGAAGCGATTGGCGTTGTCAGTGGATTAATGAATACGGTGCATGCCTTTACCAATGATCAAAGTCTATTAGATGTTTATCATAGTGATTTGCGTCGCGCGCGTTCTGCTACGCAATCAATTATTCCAACCAAAACAGGTGCAGCTTCTGCTGTTGGTTTGGTGTTGCCAGAATTAAATGGCAAGCTGGATGGTTTTGCTGTGCGTGTTCCTACGATTAACGTGTCATTGGTTGATTTAACTTTCGAAGCAAAACGTCAAACGACGGTTGAAGAAGTGAATGACATTATTCATCGTGCAGCTAACGGCCCTTTGCGAGGCATTTTGGCGTATAATGATGAGCAATTAGTTTCGATTGATTTCAATCACGATTCGGCGTCCGCGATTTTTGATGTGTTTGGTACGAAAGTTATCGATAATTTAGTGAAAGTGTTGGCATGGTATGACAACGAATGGGGTTTTTCGAATCGAATGTTAGATGTAGCTGCAACATGGATGGCGATTTCTACTGAGCGTAATCAACAAAAGTTAGCGCAATCGCTTTAAGAAACATAAACAGGCCTAGTCGGTGAGATTCTTCAGCGGACGAATTTCACTGAACAACATGAGGGGATAATTCGTATGGTAGATATCATGACAGATGTCATGCAAGTGATTCAGCGATATGCGCCACGAGGGTTTGTGCCTAAGATTGGCATGATATTGGGTTCAGGCCTTTCATCATTGGCAGATCAAATTGCTAACCCTGTGACGATTCCTTTTCAAGCTATCCCAGGATTGCAATCCGGTGCAGTAGCGGGTCATGCATCATTGTTGGTGATGGGGATGTTGGGTGATGTGCCGGTTGTTTGCTTGCGAGGTCGCTTGCATCTGTATGAAGGTGTTTCTTATACATCGATTTGCACATTAATACGCATTGTTAAAAAGATGGGAGCAAATGCGCTTGTTATAACCGGAGCGGCTGGTTCGATGCATGAAAACATGGGGGCGGGTGAATTGATGATGATAACCGATCATATTAATTTTCATCCCGGCAATCCATTAGTAGGGGCGAATGATGAAACCATCGGCCCTCGCTTTGTCAGTATGGAAGATGCTTACGATCCGGTGCTGCAAGAAATTATGCTAGCGACAGCTAAACGTTTAAACATTTCTCTGCATGAAGGGGTCTATCTTTCAACACTCGGGCCTTCTTTTGAAACACCGGCTGAAATACGCGCATTTAAGCAATGGGGTGCTGATGCAGTGGGAATGTCTGTGGTACCTGAAGTCATTGCTGCGCGTCATTGCGGGTTACGCGTTGCTGGTGTTGCTGCTATTACTAATTTAGCGGCTGGGCTTAGCACAGAAAAAGTGACGCATGAAGGAACATTGCGTTTTGGTGAAATAGCGGCACGTAAAATGACTAAATTACTAACGGAATTTTTAAAAGAAACAAATAATGCCATTGCATGAAATGGTTCATTCGTATATTGATGCATTAAAACCGATAGATATAACGGATGAATGGTTGATGCGTCTTACGCGTCTGATTGATCTCACTAGTTTAAATGAGATCGATACGGAGACAAGCATCACTGCTTTTTGTGAGAAAGTGACAACTCGTTTTGGCCATGTCGCTGCAGTTTGTGTTTATCCACGTTTTGTGCGGTTGCTAAAGACGATCATACGAGAGCCTGCAATTAAAATAGCCACGGTGATTAATTTTCCAGAAGGAGCGGCTTCACTCGAGGCTACGCTCATCGAAATTAATCGGGCATTGAGTGATGGCGCGCAAGAAATTGATGTGGTATTTCCTTATCTGCGTTATTTGGCGGGCGATAAAAAATTTGCATATCAGTTCGTCGAAAATTGTAAAGCGGCTTGTGGAGACGCTGTCTTGCTTAAAGTGATTCTAGAAACTGGGGCATTAAATGATTTAGTTGTCATTGAAGAAGCAAGCCGCGATGCGCTGACCGCGGGTGCTGATTTCATTAAAACGTCCACAGGTAAAATAACACAAGGCGCGACATGCGAAGCGGTGGCGACCATGTTATGCGTTATTCGCGATAAGCTATCAGAGGGTAAATCGGTCGCGGGCATAAAAATTTCTGGCGGGATTCGTCACTTATCACAAGCTGTTCAATATCTTGAATTAACCGAAAGTATCATGGGGCGGGCATGGATAACATCGCAAACATGTCGCATTGGGGCAAGCAAATTAATGGATGAAATAATCAATCGTTCGTTATGAAAATGACTGGCGATCTGAGCCAACTTATGTTAGTAATGGGCCATTCATTCACATTCAAATTATAAATTTAATCAGGTTATGACAAATATAGAAAAGCATCAAAAAACAGCCCATACCAAACTTGCTTGGATCGTGACGCTGACTTCCGCTTTGTTTTTTTTCTACGAATTCATTCAGATGCATATTTTTAATACGATCAATATGCAATTAAGAGAAACCTACCAATTAAATGCAGAACAAATTGGGCAATTTTTTTCTATGTATTTTTATGCCAATTTTCTTTGCCTTTTTTTAGCAGGTAATTTACTCGATCGATTTTCGACAAAGAAAATATTATTGTTTGCTATTTTAATTTGCACGCTAGGTACGTTTATTTTTTCGATTGCAACGGTTTACTGGGTTGCAGCAGCAGGTCGCTTTATGGTGGGTGCGGGTGCTTCCTTCTGTTTCTTAAGCTGTATTCGTCTTGCATCACGTTGGTTTCGTCCGCAACAAATGGCCTTTGTAACAGGGGTTGTGGTGACAATGGCGATGTTGGGAGGATTGGTCGCACAAACTCCCTTTGCTTTATTAACAGCCTATATTGGTAATTGGCGACAGGCGATGTTGATGAATGCTGCATTGGGAATCGTTATTTTTTTCGCGACGTTATTAATTGTGCAAGATCGACCACCTGATACACGTGAAGAAGCGAGAGAAGATCGTCAACATTTAAATGAACTTGGATTATGGCGCTGTATTAAGCTTGCTGTGTTAAACCCCCAAAATTGGTTGGGCGGTATTTATACTGCATTAGTGAATTTACCCGTTTTTATTTTGGGAGGTTTGTGGGGTATTTTGTACTTAAAAAGAGTACATCATCTCACCGAAGCACAAGGTGCGAATGCAACGACGATGTTTTTTGTGGGGGTAATTTTTGGTTCGCTTATTTACGGGTGGGTTTCTGATCATATCGAGCGACGCATATTGCCTATGATTATCGGCGCTATTTTATCATTTTTTGTGATGTTGGTACTAATGTATGTCCCGAATTTATCGTTTGGGTCATTAGTGACATTATTTTTCTTGATTGGATTAGTGACGAGTTCCCAGGTGTTAACTTATCCTACTATTGCGGAATTAAATCCAATCTATTTAACCAGCACAGCTGTTAGTATTGATTCACTTTGCATTATGGCGAGTGGTTTTATTATCCCGCCTTTTTTTGGATGGTTAATGGAAAGAAGTGGTGGGCATGAAGTGGTTAATGGTGTTGCTGTTTATACAGCACAAAATTTTAATTCTGCTATGTTGATTATGCCTATTAGTTTCATTGTTGCTTTCATTATCGCTTTTTTCATGCGGGAAACTTACTGTCGCTCACAAGTATGAGGTAAAAAGTAGTGGCGCGTGCATTTGTTATCATGCTGGATTCTTTTGGATTAGGCGCAACGCCTGATGCGGCGAAGTATGGTGATGTTGGTGCAGATACCTTGCGTCATATTGCAGAATATTGTGAAGCAGGAAAAGCAAATCAATCAGGACGTTCGGGTTCTTTATTTCTACCTAATCTCACACGCTTAGGGTTAAATGCGGCAGCAAAACTAAGTGGCGGCGATTTTATTCCTGGCTTGAAAAAAGATGCGATCATTGAAGGCGCTTTTGGTGTTGCAGCAGAAATGAGTTTAGGAAAAGATACGCAAAGCGGTCATTGGGAGATGGCAGGTGTACCTGTTCTATTTGAATGGGGTTATTTTTCGCCGAATTACCCGAGTTTTCCTGCTGAATTATTAGATGAATTAATTCAACGTGCAAAGTTACCAGGCGTATTGGGCAATAAACATGCATCAGGGACGGTCATTATTAATGAATTAGGCGAAGAGCATCAAAAAACGGGCAAACCCATTGTTTATACCTCTGCCGATAGTGTCTTTCAAATTGCTGCGCATGAAGAAACATTTGGATTGTCGCGTCTTTGTGAGCTATGTGAAATGACACGAAAGTTAGTGGATCCTTACCATATTGGGCGTGTGATCGCACGTCCTTTTGTGGGGATACCTGGCAATTATATTCGTACGGGAAATCGTGTTGATTATGCAACACCGCCACCCGAACCTACGCTGCTTGATAAATTAATTGCGGCAGGTGGTCAAGTGATTGCAATTGGAAAAGTAGCTGATATTTACGCCCACCAAGGTATTACAAAAACGGTAAAAGCAAATGGAAATGTAGCGCTTTTCGATGCGTTTATTAAAGAAGCCCAAAAAGCACCTGATCACAGTATTACCTTTGTGAATTTAGTGGATTTCGATATGTTGTATGGCCATCGTCGAGATGTCGTGGGTTATGCAACGGCATTAGAAAAATTCGATGAAACCTTAATTGAGTTTGAAAAAATATTAGAGCCAGGGGATATGGCTGTCATCACGGCAGATCATGGATGTGATCCTGTTTTTGAAGGATCTGATCATACACGTGAATACGTGCCAGTACTTGCTTTTGGCCCAGCAATTAAGCCGGGATCATTGGGGATACGAAATACATTCGCAGATATCGGACAAAGCATTGCAACGCATCTTCGTTTGGAGCCATTGAGATATGGAAAATCATTTGTGTATTAAACTCAAAAACTCTGTTCTTGTGCGTGGATCTTCACGAAATGCTCCTAACATGACGGATGTACTCATGACGGAATTTTGTTTCTCGACACCTCGCATCATCATGCATAAATGCTGTGCTTCAATGATAACGCCAACCCCCAAGGCATTGGTGACTTCCTGAACGGTTTGTGCAATTTCTTTCGTTAAATTTTCTTGAATTTGTAATCGTCTTGCATACATATCAACGATGCGAGGGATTTTTGATAAGCCAATAATCTTTCCATTGGGAAGATAGGCAACGTGACACTTGCCGATAAAGGGTAATAAATGATGTTCGCAAAGTGAATATAATTCGATATTTTTTACTAAGACCATTTCTTCATTGGTTGTGGCAAATAATGCGCCATTCACGATGCGATCAATGACTTGATGGTATCCTTGTGTCATGAATGCCATCGCATCAGCAGCCCGTTTGGGCGTATGACGCAAACCTTCTCGTTCTGGATTTTCACCCAATGTTTCAATTATTTTTTTAAAATGTGCTTGCATACTAATACCCAATATTATCCCGGCGGCCAGCTCATTGATCTGCCACCTAACAAGTGAAAATGAAGATGAAAGACAGTTTGTCCTGCACCGGCATTGCAATTTGAAACTAAACGATATCCTAGCTCATCAATATGAAATTGTTTTGCAAGTTGTTTTGCTGTGAGTATCAAATGACCCACTAATGAGCTATCTTCTTCCTGTAAATCATTCAATGTCGCAATATGTTTGCGAGGAATGATGATTTTATGTTGTGGTGCTTGAGGATGAATGTCATCAAATGCCACAACCAATTCATCTTGATAAATCAAGGTAGTTGGAATGGTTCCCTCAGCAATTTTGCAAAATAAGCAGTCAGCCATGGTTTGCTCCCAATCATAATGGTCGTCTAGTGTAAAAGATTGCGTCGTGACTTGCAAAATCGTTAATCGAAAGTACACTAGGGCCAATTGGCCCCAGTGCCTAAACTTAAATAATGAGGATTGAATGATATGGGACTAGAAAATCTCCAAGCAGGTAAACAAATTCCAGATGATATTAATGTTGTGATCGAAATACCGTCTCATAGTAGCCCTATTAAATATGAAATTGATAAGCAAAGCGGTATGGTGACTGTGGATCGATTTTTAGGAACGGCGATGTTTTATCCTTGCGAATATGGCTTTATCCCCCATACTTTGTCAGAAGATGGCGATCCTGTGGATGTATTGGTTGTTTCGCCCTATTCGCTTATTCCGAATTCGGTTATTCGTTGTCGTCCAATTGGGGTGTTGCGTATGGCAGATGAATCAGGCAAAGACGCCAAGATTTTAGCTGTGCCTGTAGATAAATTGACCACTCGTTATGCGCATATTAAAAAACCGGAAGATTTAGATCAGGAATTGATCAACTCTATTTCTCATTTCTTTACACACTACAAAGACTTAGAAAAAGGCAAATGGGCTAAATTAGAAGGCTGGGAAGGTTTGGAGGAAGCTAAAAAGGAAATCTTAGCCAGTGTAGAACGCTATCAGCAAAATGCGGAAGTAGCTTGAATATATTATAAATCAAAAGGGGAAGCTTAATCCTTAAGCTCCCCCTTTTTGCCTATTTAGGCTTCCTAGCCTATCCGCTTTTCCGTAGCAGTAACATCCGTGACGACGCATCTCATTCCGTGATGCCGGTCCTTTCATTTCATCCCTGATATAGGTTAGATTAGCAAAATTTTTTCAAAACACTGAATGATTTTCTTGAAGGAAAGGTCGGCACAACGAAATAAAAAAACTGATTTTTTATAATATACAGGAAGGTGACATGCGATGCGTGGTCGATTATGGTTGAAATCCTAGATTTTTTGTATGCTATTTCTCACAAAATGAATGGCTTATTTCTTAATGAAATGCTTGTGTCCCATTAAAAATGGCTTGTCTTTAAAATTCCTGCCAATGCGATCTTGGAGGGTAGAACCCAGGTAAGTGCCTAATAGAGCTGTACCAAAAATCATAGCAGCAATATAGATAGGTAGCAAACCTAATACGAGTAAGTGTTTTTTGATGGCGAGGTGATGAGTGTTTGCAATGATGGAAGAGATCGATAAGAAATTATTCACGAGCAGGATGTAGTAAATGACCGAAAACAGCATGGTTAAGGTCAGAATAACGCCAATGTTCAATGTAACTAATTTTTTCATTACTTAATCTCTTGTCGGATTTATTTTCGCACAATGACTGCGAGTCATTGGCTTTAAATAATCCAATCATTTTAGATAAAGTAGCTTAAGAGAGACTTAATTTTTTATATGTTTTTCTATTATTTTTGTAATTGTCCGAGGGGTTGCCCAAATTGTAAGGATGACCCTGGCTGAATGTTAGATGACCAAGTCATCGTGTTGTGTGGATATAAAAGAATTACGGTTGATCCTAGTTTGAAGAGCCCGAGTTCAGCGCCTTTTTCTAAAGTGACTTCGTTTGTAAATTCGCGAGTATGAATGCGATGCGATCGAATGGGTTGATCGATCCAAACGGTTTTTATGGAACCCACAATCATGGCGCCTACTAAAATAATTGCCATGGGCCCCGCTTCTGTCTCAAAAAGTGTAACGAGCCTTTCATTGCGGCTATAAAGGTGGGGAATGATTTCAGAGGTCATTTGATTAACTGAAAATAACTTCCCTGGAATGTAAATTGTTTTTTTGAGTGAGCCAGTGAGCGGCATGTGAACACGATGATAATTGTGCGGCGCAAGATATAATGTTGCAAATTCGCCGTCATAAAAAAGAGAAGCAAGTTTCGGATCATCGCCTAGCAAAGATTCTAAACTGAAATAAAAGTTTTTTGCTTGTATTAATTGATTTTGTTGTATGCGCCCTATTTGTGCAACAGTTCCATCAACAGGGCTCACGATGATTTGCGAATTTTTTTCAATGGGCCGTAATTCGGGTTTTAATTGGCGGGTAAAAAAATCATTAAAGGTAGAATAAGCCCGTGCATCTTCAATGATCGCTTCCGTTAAAGTGACAGGATAGATTTTCATAAATTGCTGAATTAGAAAATTCTTAAACCAAGGAGTGCGAACGTCAGCCAGTTGCCCTATAAACGATGACAAAAATTGGTGGGGTAATAGATATTGCAAATAAGGTGAAAACTTTTTCAATTCAATGTCGCCACGGTAGAAAATGCCAGATTGTCGGATGATTTTTATGATTTGGCAAGGCTTAATTTTTGCTTAAGTAATTAATGCTAGGATTTCTTTTCGAGTAATCATCATAACAAAAGAAGGTATCAAAAATGGCTTTTTTAAGAAACCAAGGAATTGAGTTAAAAGACTTTTCATCGGATGGGGTCATTGTAAAAAAGAACATCCTCCTAGATAAAATGAATAACGCCATCAATGATTATTTAAACTGCGATAAGGGCGGAAGAGAAGGGGTTCAAAGAGCGAACGCCTATGGGTTTTTTTTGAGCGAGTTAAAGGAGGAGCATGCCATCTTAGCGCAAGTAGCGGCTGATGTGACGAATATGGATCCAAGCACGAGCCGATTAGGCACGAGTACCAATTTGCGTAATCGTTTGCGAAATGCATTGCAGCAGCACCTAGGCATTACTGAAGGTGAGATTGAGAATAAAAAATCGACAGATTTGCAGGCGTATTTCAGAGATCAACCGTATGTTAATGGAATAGGCACGCTCGTAGCCAATGCTAATGCAAGAATGGTTGCCCTGAATTCACTGATTGCGCAAAAAGTGAAAGCATTAAACGACCAACAGAGACTAGGTGGACACAGGCCCTAAAAAGTCGACACTTTGTTTGACTGCTTGGGTCAGCTCATTTGGTTTTAATCCAAATCGAAAAAATCCAGCCCATTTTCCTTGAGGATTGATCAGCATGATAGATGCTGTATGCTGAATTTGATAATCAGAGCTACTACCGCTATTTTGCGCAGAAAAAACACCTAATTGACTTTGTAGTTGACGAATTTCTTGTTGTTTGCCCGTTACACCAATGAAATCAGGATGAAAAGTATGCATGTAATGCGACAGTGCTGCTGGTGAATCGCGATTAGCATCGACTGATACCAATACCACTTGCAAGGTGGGATATTTTGCGTGTAGCTGGAGGTAAGCTTTTTTCATGACCTCCAGTGTCATTGGGCAAACATTTTCACAATGGGTGAAGCCAAAAAATAATAATGTCCAGTGATGATAAAAATTTTGTATTTTAAATTTTTCTTGATTATCCGCGATCAGTTCAAATGATTTAATTTCTCGTGCAGCCGGAAAAATCATTCCTTTATCTGGAGACAGGATCGGATTTTCTTGATGGCGAAGATGAAAAATAAAAAGAGAGGTAATCAGTGCTGCGCTGACAAAAACAACAAAGAAAATAATTTGATGTGTGGGGATAATTTGTTTTTTTTGCATGGTATTTACCGTGATTAAAAATTATTTAATTAGGGTCTGACTATTAGTTCAGCAACAAATAATGATCTAACAAAATTACAAGAAATAATCCCGTCAAATAAACCAACGAATATTGAAACGTTTTTAATGCAATGCCACGATCTTCTTTTGCGAATTGTAATTTTAAAGCATAAGCCATCAAGCCAACATTGAGTAATAAAACACTCACAAAATAAAAGTCACCACTCATGCCAATAGCATAAGGTAATAAACTACAAGCAACAGTGAGCGCGCTGTAGAGCACAATGTTTAATTTTGTGAAGGGGATGCCATGCGTGACAGGCAACATGGGAATAGGTGCTTTTTTGTATTCGTGATAGCGATGTAGACACAGCGCCCAAAAATGCGCAGGTGTCCAAGTGAAAATAATGAGGACCAGTAACCAAGCTTGTGGATCTAATTGTCCTGTGACGGCTGTCCAGCCAAGTAACGGCGGCATTGCGCCTGATAATCCTCCAATGACAATATTTTGTGATGTCGCACGTTTCAGATAAAGCGAATAAACCAAAGAATAACCAATCGCTGCTAACGAAGTGAGAATAGCAGTGAGTGCATTGACGCCACAATACACAATCAAAAATCCTGCAATTGCTTGTATGGTTGCAAAAATAAGTGCATGACGTAACGTTAGTTTGCCGGTGACCAGGGGCCGATGCTGTGTGCGTTCCATTAATGCATCAATGCGATGATCGATGACATGATTCAGTGTAGCAGCAGCACCGGACATCAAGGCAATTCCAACAGTTGCATTTAACCACAGCCACCAAGAAATCGGTTTTTCTGCACCCAAATACATGCCTGTCCACATAGTAAAAAGCATCAGCAATACGACGCGCGGTTTGCAGAGAATTAAATAATCACGAAATCCATGAGCCATATACTTTTCTCTTAGCAAACGATGCTTTGACTAATGCGGCAATGATGGTGAGTAATAAAATGATGGCGATTGCTTGATGCATCAAAGCAATCCAAACAGGACGCAACCAAATGATGTTGAAAATGCCTAAGGTGATTTGCAGAATTAATAATAACAACATTAATAATCCAATCGATTTAAAGGCAGGTTTTGTCATTAAATAAATAGCAAATAAACTTAAATAACAGGCAGTGACGAGAGCGCCTATCCGATGCAGCATATGGATGGTGATTAGATCTGTGTTGAATTGTTGCCATTGCATGGTAGGTAATATCTTTCCGTTGCAATAAGGGAAATCAACACAAGCTAATCCGGCATAGTGAGTGCTCACCCATCCGCCCAGTGTGATTTGGGTGATGATGACAACGAACGCTAACCAAAACCAACGCATTTTATGATTCGTGCTCAGATAAAAAGAATCATCGCGCACTTGCAAGTCAAGGTAAGCCCACCACAAAACACTGAGGATGGATAGGCCTGTTAGTAAATGCGATAACACAATAAGCGGTTTTAATTTTTCAGTGACAGTCAGCATGCCTAGCATCACTTGAACGCAAAGCAAAAAAATGAGTGAAGTCGCAATGAAAGTAGCTTTGAAATCTTTTGCTTTACGTGCCAGCAAGATTGAAAAAGAAAGCAATAAAATCAGGATACCTTCGGTGCCCGCAAAATAACGATGCGTCATTTCTGTCCAAGCTTTTTTGACATTTACGGGAGTTAACGGATATTGTTGTGTGGCTTGTTGAATTTGTGCTGCTGTGTGTGGTGCTGTGAGATAACCATAGCAGTGTGGCCAATCAGGACAAGATAACCCCGCATTTGTTAAACGTGTATATGCGCCGAGCAAAATGACGACAAAGGCTAACCCAAAAGTGAATAAAGCAAGTTTGGAATGATGTCGGTATTTCGTTGAAATAAACCAATATTGCATTAAAAATGTTTCCTCGTCTTTTTCTCGCTTGCTGCGTTATAACTATTAAGTGCGACAGATAATATCAATAAGGTGAGTGCAAACGCAAACCATTGGATGGCGTAGCCCGTGTGTTTTTCTGGCCCCATCGTGACGATTTGCCATTCAATGGGAAATGCATGGGGATCCTGAGGCGCTAAGCTTAGGAGGTAAGGAAAGAGGGGGGTATTTAGTACAGTGGACATTTCTGGCAAATGGATAAATTCAATGCGCAGTGGCCAGGTTATTTGCGTCGACTCTTTCATTTCTCCCCAAGCAAAATAACGAGGCGGAATATTTAACATGCCGGTGATGTCAACATGTCCCACAATAGATGGAATCAGAGGTAATATTCGACGACTTTGCCCCATGGGTACAAAGCCGCGGTCAATTAATAATGTGATGGCCAGATGATCGGGTTTGAAAGGTGTGTAAACTTCGTATCCTATCTTTCCTTGGGCGATTTTATTATCTAACAAAAAAGTATGTTGATTATCAAAGTATCCTTGCAAGTGCGCGCGATAAAATCGCAAATCATCAGAAGAATGGAGTGTATTGATGTTAAGTGGTATTTGTTTTGTGCGTTTCAAAAATGCGTCCAGCAAGATTTTTTTTTGATGGGCGCGCGATAATTGCCAACAGCCTAAACCGATGAAAACAGAAATAAACAAGAGCGACACCCCGGCCCATTTCCAACTTTTAATTCTGATGTTAAGCATTTTGTGATGCATTCCTCGCCGTATGTTTATATACTATCGCGCAGTCTACAGGATTCTTTTGTTACTTCAAATGTGGAATAAGTGACATGTTAATCGTCAAAATAGTTATCGCGATATTATTTTTCTGCATTTTTTTTGCGCTGGGTAGCGCATTGTGTTTTTTAGTGAGATCTGATGCAAAATCAAATCGTGTTGTTAAAGCATTAACATGGCGTATTGGGCTATCTATTCTTTTGTTTGTTTTATTGTTCGTTGCTTTTGCGTTCGGTTGGATTACACCGCATCGTATTTAGCAAAAAATCAGCAGTATTGAGCTGCGGGAGAGCGAGATGGGGTTTCGTAATTTTGGGTCACTCTTACTTATTTTTTTGATTTTAATGATGGTCTTTGGTACGCAACGGCTGCGTGATGTGGGGAATGATTTAGCTGTTGCAATTCGTAATTTTCGGAAAGGATTGCAAGATGATCAAGAAAATCCCGAAGAAAAAAAACAAAAGGAAGTTAATCAGTGAATTTCAGCATCAGTGAAATCATGGTGATTTTGTTAGTAGCCTTATTGGTAATTAAACCAGAACAATTACCTGATGCAGCTTTTAGTTTGGGTCGATTTGTGCAGTCGATTCGTCGTGCATTTACCAAAGTCAAAGATGAAGTGAATGGTTTCATTGACTCGGTTGAAAAATCCCCCGAGCAAAAGCGTGAAAAACAATAATTCGTTAGAACAACCTGCTCATTCAGATACTAAAATGGCATTAACTTTTTTAGTTGAATTGCGATCGCGTTTAATTCGTTCGATCATTTTTCTCTTCGTGTTGATACTCATTTCATTGTATTTTGCGAATCATCTTTACACTTGGCTGGCTTTGCCTTTATTAAAATTTTTGCCGCAAGGACATTTAATTGCAACACAAATTGTTTCACCTTTTTTTGTTCCTTTTAAATTATCTTTTATGGTGTCCATGTGCTTAGCCGTACCTTTTTTTCTTTATCAGGTATGGGGTTTTGTGGCGCCTGCTTTGTATGGACATGAAAAACGATTAGTATGGCCATTTTTATGTGTGAGTGTTTTTTTATTTTATGCGGGATTAGCGTTCGCTTATTTTGTTATTTTCCCATTGTTATTTCATTTTCTATCACAGGTGGCGCCTGCAGGAGTGATTTTAAGTCCTGATATCAGTGAATACTTGGATTTCACCATTAAATTATTATTGATGTTTGGTTTGTTATTTGAAATTCCGATGATGATGGTTTTGTTGGTTTCGACACGAATAGTGACGCGAGATCGATTAATGAAAATGCGTTCGTATGCTATTGTTGGCGCATTTATCCTAGGGATGTTGTTAGCGCCGCCGGATGTTTTGTCGCAAACTATTTTGGCTGTGCCAATATGGTTTTTGTATGAAATGGGAATTTTAATGACGAAATTTGTTGATGAAAAACGCTAGCTATCTTTTCTTTGAATGATTAAACTTACGAACTTTTAGGGTCTGTTGAGAATCAGCCATAACATTTTGTTTTGCATAAAGGTTAATTTGTTTTAGACATCGTTTAGCGTGACTGGTTAAAACAAAATGTTATGGCTGATTCTCAACAGACTCGAGCTTGCAAACCAAAAACAGAATGAAGGATTGAAGAGCGTGGAGAATGAAATAGATCGAAAACGGAGATGTTTTTTGCGTCGAGCAACAACAGCAGTGGGCGGAGTCGGGTTGGTTGCGGCTTCTGTTCCATTCTTTTCTTATTGGATGCCAAGTGCTGATACAGAAGCAGCTGCGGCTCCGATTAAAATTGATATCAGTTCGTTAAAACCCAAAGAACAATTAACCGTTCCTTGGCGAGGCATGCCTATTTGGATTATTTCTCGTGATCCTAGCATGTTAGAGACATTACCCAAATTAGATTACACATTGCGTGATCCACTCAGTGAGCAAGATCAGCAACCTGCTTATTGCAAAAATATGCATCGCTCGATTAAGCCGGAGCTTTTTATCGCGATTGGTATTTGCACGCATTTAGGTTGTGTTCCTACTTACCGGCCGGATATGAATAGTGTATCACCCGATTGGTTAGGTGGTTTTTATTGTCCCTGTCACGGATCAAAATATGATTTAGCCGGCAGAGTTTTCAAAGATGTTCCCGCTCCTTTAAACCTTAAAATTCCACGTCACATGTATGTGAGTGATACTGAAATTGTGGTCGGGGAAGATAAAGATGGGGTGCAAGGCGCAATTTCAATTAGCTAACGCTAGGCAAGGAGTTTAAATAAACAAATGACTGAGCACGCTTCAACAAAAAAAAGCAGTTTCATGGAGTGGATTGACAAACGATATCCTTGGACTGAATTCATGCGTAAACACTTAACGGAGTATTACGCACCTAAAAATTTTAATTTTTGGTATTTTTTCGGTTCATTTTCCTTACTGGTTTTCGTCATGCAAATTGTGACGGGGATTTGGTTGGTAATGGAATATACGCCGACAGCAGACGGTTCATTTGCTTCTGTGCAACATATCATGCGTGAAGTGCGCTATGGTTGGTTGTTGCGTTTTATGCACACGACGGGTGCTTCAGCTTTCTTTGTCGTTGTTTATCTTCACATGTATCGTGCACTAATTTATGGTTCTTATCAAAAACCGCGTGAGTTAGTGTGGCTCATTGGGATGGTGATTTACTTCATGCTGCTCATTGAAGCTTTCACTGGGTATGTATTGCCATGGGGACAAATGTCTTATTGGGGTGCAGCGGTGATCACTTCATTTGCAAGCGCAGTTCCTTACCTGGGTGATCTTATTCTCGTTTGGTTACGCGGTGGTTTTAGTGTATCGGGTGTGTCACTTCATCGTTTCTTTTCGCTGCATGTGATTGCGATTCCATTAGTGTTGGCTGTTTTAGTATTTGTGCATTTAGTTGCATTGCATCAAGTGGGGTCTAATAATCCAGATGGTATCGATATTAAAGAAAAGAAAAATAAAGAAGGCGTTCCTTTAGATGGTATTCCCTTTCATCCCTATTACACAGTGAAAGATTTAGTAGGCGTTGTTGTCTTCTTGTTTATATTTAGTTTAGTTGTTTTCTTTACGCCGACAATGGGTGGTGTATTTATTGAGCCAGATAATTTTGTTGCGGCTAATCCCATGGTGACACCGCCTGAAATTTCACCGGTGTGGTATATGACGCCTTTTTATGCCATGTTGCGTGCTATTCCGAATAAATTTTTAGGACTGGTCACCATGGCAGCGGCGATTGCTATCATGTTTGTTTTGCCATGGTTGGATCGTAGTCGTGTGAAATCGATTCGTTACAAAGGTGTCGCATCAAAAATAGCGATTGTTGTTTTTGTCATTTGTTTTATTAGTTTAGGATATCTTGGTCATGAATCCGTATCTGCGGCGCGAACGATATTGGCGCGCATTTTTACGGTAGGCTATTTTGCTTTCTTTTTACTAATGCCATTTTATACTTCGATTGAAAAAACAAAACCATTACCAGAACGGGTTACATAAAATGATGATGCGTTATCTATTAGCCATTGTTTTTATCTTTTTTTCTTCTCAATCCATTTGGGCAGAAGATTTTAATGTTGAAAATTTGCAATTAGCATCTGCACCGATTCATCGTTCCGATATGGAATCGATTAAGCGCGGCGCAAAATTTTTTGCGACTAATTGCATGTCGTGTCATACCTTGATTTATTTGCGTTACGATAAAGTTGCGCAAGAAGCGGGTATTACTTACGACAAAATGCCAATCAACGTGAAATCATGGCCTTATGGCATCACGCCACCGGATTTATCGTTAGAAGCCAGTGTGCGCGGTGTGAATTGGATTTATACGTACTTGCATAGTTTTTATCAAGACAGCACAAGGCCGACCGGCGTCAACAATTTGCTTGTGCATAACACAGCGATGCCTGATATTTTGGCGCCTTATCAAGGTGATCAAGTAAGGGTTCCTGATCCTATTTCAGATTTATTCAACCAAATCGAATGGTATGACGCAGTTAAACTTGTCAAACAAGGTAGTTTGAAACCGGATGAGTTTGATGCAACGATAGCCGACCTGGTTAACTTTCTTGCTTATGCAGCAGAGCCTTTTCATGCAGAGCAAGAGCGAATAGGGTGGTGGGTATTAGGATTTTTAGCAATTTTGTTTGTGATGATGTATTTGCTGAAGCGTGAATATTGGAAAGATGTGAAAAAAAATAAAGAAGAGAAGTAATCTGTCAGATTTATCGCACGCCAAAAAGGGCGTGCGATGATAGTAATTAGAAATAATAACGAGAGACATTATCTGTGGGCCATGTGTCCTTGTTTAGTCTCGATTGTAAGTTGATCCCATAATTTCAGAAAATTAGAATTATTTTTTGTGATGTGTGCGTGTTGAATGCGAATACCAGGAACTTTTAATCCAAGTAATAAAAAAGCTCGAGTAAGGTATTCATTGTGGTGTGCGTTGAGCAATGCGCCTTGTGGAATGGTTGGAAAAATTTTTATTGAATGATCGTCTATTTCAATAGGAACATTCATTTTTGTGAATTCTAGTTTTAACAAAGCGAGTAGTTCATTTTCTTTTTTCTCAATTTCTCCAATATGAGTGATGTGTGTTGGTGAATTCGCAAATAATGCAATGACGACTAAGGTGAGAAAATTATCAGACATATCGCGCATGCTGGCTTCGACACCATTTAATGTTGCAGGGCCTTTCAGCGTGAGCTCAGCTTTTGTTTCAAAAAGTTGGCAACCCATTTTTTTGAGGATAGATAAAAATTTAAGATGATTCGATTGAGATAGACTTCGGTTTGTTAATGGCATGATGATGTTACCTTGAGTGAGAGCGGCAGCAGCAAAAAAATAACTAGCAATCGAAAAATCAGGTTCAATAAAATAATCGCGTGCTCGATAGCTCTGAGGAGTTGGGATAATGAATCGATTGTTTTGCATTCGATGTACGAGCACGCCAAAATCTGCCATCATTTCGCAGGTAGCATGTATGAGATGTTTTTCATTTAATCCTGAAATGGCGAGGTGTAGTGGTGAGCGCATATAAGGTGCCATCATTAATAATGCTGAAATAAACTGAGAATGAAATGACGTATCAATTTTTACATCCCCACCTTGCACCGTGTCTGCGCCAACGAGGGTGAAGGGCATATGCGTAATATCATTAGGAATAAACTGAGCACCTTGTAGTGAAAGTAAATGAAATAATTTCTCGAGTGCTAATTTACGCAAAAAAGGAGTGCCATCAAAATAGTAAACGCCGGAAGAGCTTGCGCAAGCTGCCATTAAAAAACGGACGGTGGCCTTAGTTTTTTCACACCAAATAGAAGCTTGTTTTTTAGGTAATTTCCCGCCACTTCCTGCCACAATACAAGAAGAGGATTTCTCATCTAACTGAATCACAATGCCTACTTGATGTAATGCATTGATAAAAGTTTTGATTTCATCATTAACTAGCATGCCCGATATTTCTGATACACCATCTGCTAAAGCTGCCAAAAATAACGCACGATAAGTGATGCTTTCTGTGCCAGGAAGAGTGATTTTGGCTTGAATAGGTTCTCGCGCTGTGCGTATGATTTGTAGCATCAGCAACACTCCTTTTTTATATTTTAATTATCGCATAAATCGGGATGGGCAGAAATGTTGTTTTCATCATTAGGTGAGAAAAAATAAATGCAAAAAATAATCTTATCGGTTGAAGATATTAAACAATTAGAGCAAGTGAGTGCATTGAAATCAGAAAAATTATTTGATGAAGCCATATTAATACTATTCGATATTTTGCAACGGTATCCGGAATTCGCTGAAGGGTGGAATCATTTAGGTTCAATTTATTTTGCACAAGCAAAATGGATTGAAGCGATGGATGCTTATCAAAAAGCAACGATGATTCAAGCTGACTATATCGATGCTTATTATAATCTAGCGCTTGTGCTGACAAAATTAAAAAAAATAAATGACGCGATGATGGCTTATCAAACAGTGATTCAACTCAATTCCGAGCATGCAGGTGCACAATTTCAGTTGGCTTGTCTTTTTATGCAAAAGGATCAATTTCAGAAAGCATTGAAATATTTTGCAATGGTTGAAGAAATTTATCCGCGACATTTTGAAACACAATCAAATTTAGCGACGTGTTTTTTGAAAACGGGCAAATGGTATCGTGCCATTCATCATTACTCAAAAGCCTTAGAAGTAGAGCCCGAAGATGCACAGATTTTATTTAACTTAGGTGTATTGCATATGCAACAAGGGCATCCGAATGAAGCAATCCCCTTTTATTTGCGTGCAAATCGTGTTACGCCAAATGTATTTGCTATTCACTACAATCTAGGGGTGGCTTATCTCGCATTAAAAAATCAGACAGAAGCGTTGCTGCATTTTTGTGAAGCAGAGCGCATCGAGCCATCAAATGAATCCGCGCATCACATGGTAATGATTTTAACGCAACAACGGCATATTGCTGCATCACCTTTGCCTTATGTGCAATCGTTATTTGATGCTTATGCCGATCATTACGATGCGCATCTTTTACAAACATTGCAATATCGGGTGCCTGCCGAAATATATGACATGATCATGCCATTTTGTGATAGCGCAAAGAAAGCAATTCTTGATCTCGGATGTGGTACGGGATTGTGTGGTGAATTGTTTAAACCAATAGCCCATTCATTGATTGGTGTGGATATTTCTAAAAAAATGTTAGAAAAGGCGGCATTAAAAAAAAAATATGATGAGCTAATTGAATCAGATATTTTAAATTTTCTTTTAGAAAAACAAATCGTATTTGATTTAATAATAGCAGGGGATGTATTGGTTTATTGGGGTGATTTGACACAATTATTTTTTTCAGTCGCACAGGCATTGAAGCCAAACGGATTATTTGCATTTAATGTTGAAAAAAATGCGAAAGCAACGTATGAAATAATGAAATCAGGTCGATTTGCGCATGGTAAAGATTATATTGATCAATTGGCGAGGGAAAATGGATTGCGCATTTTGCAATGTCAGGAGACGGTGTTGCGAACCCAAGATGCTGAATTTGTTTTGGGTTATCTATATCTTTTGCAAAAAAGGATGTGAGTGTGCGAGGTGGCGCCTGAGCGTTGTGTGTGATAAATTTTAAGAATTCTCTTTTGACCGAAAATATCATTTAGGGATTATCATGAAACGATATGTATTGTGGGGTTTGTTGATCCTTTCTTATTTTTTCCTAGTAGGTTGTGCATCAACATCGCGACCGGTGACACCCAATGTTGATCTAACGCGCGAAGGGTGGATGCCTTATGTGGATGTTAATCCGCATGCATGGTTGCGAGGGTCAGATAGATGGTTTATCAGCGGTGATCCTAATGCGCTTGAGGTAGCGAATCGACAAGCGCCTCTGTCTGCGGCCATTAGCACAATGAAAGTACGTGTTCCTGATTTTACCCAAATACAGGCTAACGGTGATTTTCAAGTACAGATTTTTGGTACTTATGGCCATAACACAGTTTTTATTTATGGCCCACAAGATGCGATTCGCCAAACAACAGTAGAAATGCGTGGAAACACGCTTTGTTTGGGGCAGCTAAAATATGGGGTTACCTCTAAAGTCATTATTCGAATTGGGATTAATCGTTTTACAGGGTTAATTCAAATGGGACGGGGATGCATTGAAGGTAATCAATTACATGCCGATAATTTATATGTCAGTTCGACCGGGATGGGAAATATTTATTTGGCTGGCAATATTAATTTGCGTCGTGTGTTAAATGCAGGGCGAGGTTCTATCAACATATTTGGTGCGACGACGCCTTTGCTTGACGTTAAAACAACGGGGATTGGAAACGTCAATGTAATCGGGAATGTGGGTGTCAGACAAATTACACATTATGGCAGCAATGATATTAATATCATCGGTGCCAATACAGCCGGATTAAGAATTTATTCAACAGGCAGAGGAAAAATTGGTATTAAAGGCCAAGTTAATCTTTGTAATGTTGTCACAAAAGGCAATACTTGCGTTTATATCATGAATGTAGGCGGCGGTAGTTTATATGCATATGCTTATGATAGATCGAGCATAGGCTTAATGGGTGCGACGGATAAGTTGTTTGTTGATACGTATCAATATGCACAATTTCAAGGGCGTTATTTATGTTCGCGCAGTGCATTTGTTAGAGCGCATCAATGGTCGCATATTAATGTCACTGCAACAGAAAAAATCTTCGCAGCCGCTACGCATGATGCGAGTGTCTATTTCTTTGGCGCTCCGGCGATTATGTCGCAATTTGTCAGCGGGAATGGTGTCGTAATGCCGATTTGGTATCAGAATGCACGTGTTTGTCCTGTTTCTTATATTTATCCTTTCCCTTATTTAGTGAAAGCATCTTCACCTCGGTTAGCAGGTGAAGGATAAGGTGAAGATCGGGTGGGCAAGGTGTGTGCCCACCTGGCAGAGCGTCAAGCATAAAGATAAATGGAAGTGTCTAGCATGCTATGCAAGGGTCCTTCTAAGAAGCGTAAAAAATTAGAATCCGTCGTATATTCTTTATAATGCATCGTATTAAATTCTTTTTGCATGGTGTCGGTCAGATTGCCTAATCCATCGATCAAGCCAAACTTTAATGCAGTTTTTCCAGACCAAAAATCACCGTTAAACAATGAAGCAGGATCTACTTTGAGTTTTCCTTTTCGACCGGCCAAAACGGCTTGCACAAAGTTTTCGTGTACTTCTCCAATTACTTCATTTATTTTTTTAAGATCTTCTGGATTTTGTGGCAAAAAGGGATCTAGGCGATCTTTATCAGCGCCAGCCGTATAAACACGACGTTCAACGCCAATTTTTTTCATCAAATCGACAAAACCAAAACCTTTAACAATCACGCCGATTGAACCAGTGATTGTGTTGGGGTTCACATAAATCTTATCTGCGGCAACAGCAACAAAATAAGCGCCTGATGTTAAAAGATCTTCACCTACAATAATGACCTTTTTGTGATATTTTTGTTTGAAAGTGATGATGGCATCGTGAATGATGGATGCTTGAACCGGTGTGCCGCCAGGCGAATTGATATCAATCACAATACCTTCGGCATTTTTGTCTTTGAAAGCGTCTTCTAGAACGGGAACAATTTCTACGGCTGAAAAATCTCGACCGGGTGCAATCATGCCATCTAAGCGAATCAAGGCAACGTATTTTTTCCCGAGCAAGGTATCGCTGGGCTTACCTTGAAATAAATTGGAAATACTGACAACAAAAAAGAGGATTAAAATAAAAAAAAGGAAAAATCGAATATTTTTCCAACGTCGATCTACGCGTTTTTCTTTCAGTAAATCTTGTGCTAGTGCATTTAAAATTTCATTTTGATTCTGATCTGGCATAATTTTTTTATTCCCATGGTTTTATTCAATGAAAAGTGCCGCTATAATTCGCCCACACGAATTGACGTGACTCAACAATAATTAACCGTATATTCACGGAAGGAGATAGCGTGCGACAACGTATACAATCTACCTTGTTTGCTTTACTAGCCGCAAGTAGCGCAGCAAATGCAGAGACAACTTTGAATTTGACCGAAGGGGTTTCGCCGATTAGTCATGATATTTATGATTTGCACATGACTGTTTTTTGGATTTGCGTCATCATCGGCGTATTGGTTTTTGGTGTGATGATTTATTCGATGATTTATCATCGCAAATCAAAAGGCGCGGTTCCCGCTCAATTTCATTCGCATCCTTGGCTAGAAATTACGTGGACGATTGTGCCCGCGCTTATTTTGGTGGTCATGGCGATTCCTGCGACGAAAGTATTATTCAATATGAATAATACAGATAAAGAAGCATTAACAATCAAAATTACGGGTTACCAATGGAAATGGCATTACGAATATCTTGAAGATAATGTCCAGTTTTTTAGTAATTTAATTAAGCTCAATCCTAATGATAAACATTATCTGCGCGAAGTAGATCATCCATTAGTTGTGCCAATTCATAAAAAAATTCGCTTTCTGATCACATCAAATGATGTGAACCATGCCTGGTGGGTGCCTGATTTAGGGGTGAAGCGCGATGCGATTGCTGGGCTTATTAACGAAGGTTGGACCATTATCGACAAACCAGGTGTTTATCGCGGTCAATGCGCGGAACTTTGTGGCATCAATCATGCTTATATGCCTATTGTTGTCGTTGCAACAACCGAACAAGGTTACAAAGATTGGATTGCGCAGCAGAAGGGTCAAGCAACCCAAGGAGAAGCAGAAACCAATAAAGTTTGGGCAATGCAAGAATTAATGACAAAAGGCGAGCAAATTTACTCGCGTGTTTGTGCGGCTTGCCATCAACCGGGTGGTGTGGGTTTACCGCCGACTTTCCCTGCATTGAAGGGTAGTAAAATTGCAACGGGTCCGATTGCCGATCACGTTAATATTGTGTTGAATGGTAAAACAGGTACGGCGATGCAAGCCTTTAAAACACAATTATCAGATGTGGAATTGGCTTCGATTATTACTTATGAAAGAAATGCTTTTGGAAATAACACAGGCACCATGATCCAGCCTATTCAAATTAAAGCACTGCGTGATGGTAAATCGATAGATGAAGCTTTAGCGATTAAGCCGTCTGCGGCAGCGCAACCTGTCGCAGCACAACCTGTCGCAGCGCAACCTGTCGCAGCACAACCTGTCGCAGCACAACCTGTCGCAGCGCAACCTATGACAGCCCCAACAGATGAATTAAAAGCCGCGATGGTGCGTGGTGAAAAAGTATATTCTTCGATTTGTGCGGCTTGTCATCAGCCGACTGGAATGGGGTTGCCTCCTACTTTCCCTGCATTAAAAGGCGGGGTTATTGTGATGGGCCCTGTTGCGGGTCATATCAATCAGGTAATGAATGGGAAGCCAGGTACAGCGATGGTGCCATTCAAGGATCAATTAAATGATCAAGATCTCGCTGATGTCATCACCTATGAACGCAATGCTTGGGGTAATAACACAGGTACATTAGTTAAACCCGAAGACATTAAAGCTGCACGTCAGCAATTGCAAAATAATAAGCAAGAGGGAGCAAAATCATGACCCAAGACCATCATCACACACTGAAACACGATCATGCCGATGATCATTCTCATGGCCATGATGATCATCATGCTCCGCCACATCATTCTTTAAAAAATGGATTAGGTCCTTTTTTGAAGGGATGGGTGACGACAACCAACCATAAAGATATTGGCACATTATATTTGTTATTGAGCTTAGTAATGCTTTTCTACGGCGGGACGATGGCATTGATGATTCGCTTGCAATTGTTTCAACCGGGCGCAAGATTTTTTGATCCAAATACATATAACGAATTAGTGACAGTGCATGGTTTGGTGATGGTTTTCGGTGCCATTATGCCTGCATTTGTGGGTCTTGCTAATTGGATGATTCCGATGATGATTGGTGCGCCTGATATGGCTTTACCTAGGCTTAATAATTGGAGTTTTTGGATTTTACCATTTGCATTTGCATTATTGACAATTTCATTATTGGTGCCAGGCTCAGGCCCCAATTTTGGATGGACAATGTATGCACCTTTGTCGTCGCAATATGGTCCGCCTAGCACGGATTATTTAATCGTTGCGATTCATTTAATGGGAATTTCTTCTGTCTTGGGTGCGATTAATATTATTGCCACGATTATTAATTTGCGTGCACCGGGTCTAACATGGATGAAACTACCGTTGTTTGTGTGGAGTTGGTTTATTACGGCTTTTCTTTTGATTGGTGCTATGCCAGTGTTAGCGGGTGTTGTGACGATGATTCTATTTGATCGTCATTTTGGAACCAGTTTTTTTAATGCGGCGGGTGGTGGTGATCCTGTCATGTACCAGCATTTATTTTGGTTCTTTGGTCACCCCGAAGTTTACATCATGATTTTGCCGGCATTTGGTATTGTTTCTGAAGTTATACCAACTTTTGCACGTAAAAAATTATTTGGTTATGAATTCATGGTCGGTGCTATTGTTGGGATTGCTTTTCTTTCCTATATCGTGTGGGGACATCACATGTTTACGGCGGGAATGGCTGTCGGCACGCAACTTTATTTTATGTATGCAACCATGTTAATTGCTGTGCCAACGGGGATTAAGGTGTTTAACTGGGTTGCGACGATGTGGCGCGGTTCATTGACATTCGAGACGCCGATGTTATTTGCGGTGACTTTCGTGATTCTTTTTACGATTGGCGGATTATCAGGGTTAATGCTTGCTATTGTTCCTGCTGATTATCAGTATCAAGATACTTATTTTGTCGTCGCGCATTTTCACTATGTGTTAGTAGCAGGTGCATTGCTCGCTATATTGAGCGGTATTTATTATTGGTTACCCAAATGGACAGGGCGTTATTATAACGAAACATTAGGAAAATGGCACTTTTGGTTAACATTCATTGGTGTGAATGTGACTTTTTTTCCAATGCATTTTTTAGGATTAGCAGGTATGCCACGACGTATTGCAGACTATGCGCCGCAATATACGGAATTTAATATGATGGCAACGGTAGGCGCCTTTATTTTTGGATTCGCACAATTAATTTTCTTATACAATGTGTTGTCTACCATGCTAGGAAAAGGAAAGAAAGCGGATGCGCGTGTGTGGGAAGGTTCGCATGGTTTGGAATGGACACTGGATTCACCGCCGCCTTATCACAGTTTTACCACTCCGCCTAAAATTAAAATGACATCAGCCGAATTAGATCAGAAATTCGATAAAGTATTAGATCAGCACTAGAGGAGTGTGTTACCCATGGTTGCTCAAAAATCAAATCGAAAAATTTTTGTGACCGGTGGTATTGTTGCGGCAATTATGTTTGGTTTTTGTTTTGCAATGGTTCCACTGTATAGTTTAATTTGTCAGAAAACAGGGATTAATACGAGTGCTGCGAATGTTAGTTTGATTACGCCAGCTCAATCGGATGAGATTAGTAAATCAGCTGATTTGTCGCGTGAAATTACGGTGCAATTCACTGCAACCAATCACATGGGGATGCCTTGGGATTTTTATCCACGGACAAAAATGGTAAAAGTCCATCCTGGGGAAAAAACGAAGATTATTTTTTACGCGAAAAATCCGACCGGTCGTGATATGACAGCACAGGCAATCCCCAGTATGACGCCGACTGATGCCATTACGCATTTTCACAAAATACAATGTTTTTGTTTCGATCAGCAAACGTTAAAAGCGCGAGAAAGTAGAGATATGGCAATGGTTTTTCAAATCGACAAAGATTTACCGAAAGATGTCCGTGTCATTACACTGGCTTATACTTTATTTGATACAACACCAGCAAAAGAAATAAAGAAGGGATAATGAATAATGAGCACCTCCATTAGAAAATATGAACCTGTTAAGTATTATTTTATTGCTGATCCATCGTTTTGGCCGATCATTGGATCAATTGGATTATTTTGTACTGTATTGGGATTAGTTCAAGTACTGCATGGCGGTGCTTGGGGTCCTTATTTAATGCTAGCTGGATTAGCTATTTTGTTGACGACGATGTTTGGTTGGTTTGGCCATGTAATCAACGAAAGTTTGCAGGGATTGCATAGCGCACAAATGGATAAAACCTATCGTTGGGGAATGCTGTGGTTTATTGTTTCTGAAATTGCTTTATTCGCTGTTTTCTTTTTGGCTTTGTTTTATACGCGAATTTTTTCAGTGCCTGAATTGGGTGCCGCACCTTATGAAGTGACTAAAGCATTATTGCTTTACAAAGGCAGTGCAACCCATGAGTATTTGTGGCCGAATTTTAAAGCTATTTGGCCGCTGCTTGTTAATCCTAATCCACAACTATTTCAGGGGCCGAAGGAAGTCATTGAGACATGGCATATTCCTGCATTAAATACGCTGTTACTGCTAAGTAGTGCGATCACCGTAACATGGGCACACTGGGGATTGAAAAAAGGAAATCAGAAGCAAGTCATTATTGGATTAGTTTTAACAATTCTTTTAGGCGCTATCTTTGAAGGATTTCAAGCAAAAGAATATATTAAAGCTTATACTGAATTAAACCTTACGTTAGCAAGCGGCATATACGGCACAACATTTTTTACATTAACAGGATTGCACGCGGCGCATGTTAGTATTGGTGTAATCATGTTAACCATCATTTTGATTCGTTGCTTGAAGAAACATTTTTTACCCGAGCATCATTTTGCATTTGAAGCAGTTTCTTGGTACTGGCATTTTGTCGACGTAGTTTGGTTATTTTTATTTGTATTTGTTTATTGGTTTTAACCAGGGAAGATGATAATTATGCCGTGGCTGATTAATGCAGCGCAATTAGATAAGCTTCGTAAAAGCCCGAAAAATGTGATTATTCTGGATGCGAGTTGGCATTTAGACGAAGGACGCAATGCAAAAGAAGAGTATTTACAAAATCATATTGCTGGCGCGCGCTTTGTGGATCTTTGTGATTTTAATGATCCAGATACGTATTTGCCAAATATGTTAATTCGTGATGAAAAAAAAGTAAGTGAGAAAATAGCAGAACTAGGCATTACCAAAGATCATAAAATTATTTTTTATGATCATAGCGAGTTACATACAAGTTGTCGTGCATTATGGATGTTTAAAGTTTTTGGGCATCAGTCTAACCAACTGTATATTTTAGATGGCGGGCTTGATGCGTGGCAGCGATATGGCGGGAAAGTTGAAGAAGGCGAATTGCGCACCCAGGGGGGCGCGAGTAAATCTTATCAAGTCAATTTTGAGGCTCACTTTATTCGCACATTAGTGCAAATGAAAACGAATTTACATCATCCAACAGAACAAGTCGTTGATTTGCGCCATCCTGTTCGTTATGCAGGTGGTGCTGAGCATCGCGCGGGAATGCGTCGAGGACATATACCAGGTAGCTTTTCTTTTCCTTATTTTACGATGTTTGAGTCAGATGGTTGTTTTAAACCGCTCGAAAAGATACGAAAACAATTAACGGGTATTGGCGTTGAGTTAGAATATCCCATTGTGACAACGTGTGGATCGGGGATCACTTCTGCCATATTGGACTTTGTTCTGGATCTGCTAAACCAAACACAGCATGCACTCTACGTTGGCTATTGGGCTGTGTGGGGTGTTGATACACTTTATCCTGGTGAAGCAGATATAAATGAACGACCGGTAGTGACAAGTATCGACGCTTGATTTTTTCAGTTCGATTTAGAATTTGTTTCGCTCGTTCAATCCTTAATATCTACAATTTTTTCAAATGGTGTGTAAATGATGCAAAGAAAATGGATCGAAACGTGTTATTACGAAGGACTTAAAAAATATAGAGAGGGAAACTTTAATAGGGCAATGTTTTTTTTTAAAATCATTATTAATTATGGAATGGATGAGCCCAAATTGCGTGCTCACGCTTTTAATAATGTTGGGTTGATTTTTTGTAAGCAAGAGAAAAGGCATGAGGCGCTTAATTTTTTTGAAAAAGCGATTGAATTAAATAAAGAAGAGCCCAAGTATTACCATAATTCTGGCGTTATTTTTTCTGAGAACTTAAATGATAAAAAAACAGGAGCGTTTTATTTTCATGATGCGGGTGTGCTGTATCTTTCAAAAAATAAATTTGATAAAGCCATTGAAATGTTTAAAACCGCTCTTGAATTGTTTGAAGACGCGAGGTTTTATGAACAGCTAGGGCACTGCTACTTTTTGCGGAATAAAAATAAAAATGATCTGATTTCTTCAATCAACTGTTTTGAAAAAGTAATGAAAGAATATACAGCCGATTCTTCCGAGCTGTTTGACCGTCAAAAGGATAATCTTTTTAAAGCTGAATTGGCGATGCTAGATTATTTGCCCTTCTACACGCTTCAAACAAAGGAAGAATTTAAAAATAGTGAAAAATCTTCTTCTGCTAAGTGTGCTTTTTTTCAAGAAAGCTCGACGAAGAAGCGTAAATACAATTCTGGGTTAGAAAAACAAGAAACTAAAAAACAAATTTGTTGTGATCATGTTCCTATCCCGAATGCTCGGCGGGCATGATCATTGAGAAGTCTATCGGCATTCATCTCAATGACCAACCTTTAAAAGGGAACATACTAAAAGCGTTCCCTCATGTCAAATTTTAATAGAAGAACTGTTTTGTGAAAGCGCAAGAGGCGGATTCGTTTCTATTGTTTCCTTTGACTTGGAAAATAAAGAAATTGAAAGCATGGTTTCTTTCGAAGAGGGGTGAAGAATAAAAAGTTCCCGTTTTGTTTGCAAGAGTTTTTCGTGATCATCTGGGCATATTTCTTGATACTTCTTTTTGAGGTCAGCAACCAAAGTCGCGAGCTTGTCTAGATTTGTGATCGGCTGATCGCATTTTTTTAACGCGGATGTTATTTTTTTCTTGAGAGAAGAATCGTTGGGAATACAGTCCATTTTTTCGAATAATAATTTAAATTGGCTTGTTAATTCATTGAAATCCTCGAAGAGGCCATGTATTTTTTGATAAATAGCTTGTTTGCTTTGCAACCCTTCTAGCGCTTCTATGCCTAACACATCAATGAATTCTTGGATTACGTCAGGGTGTGGATTTAATTTGTCTAAATAAATTTCCATCAAATTAATAATCTGTTCTTTGCAAAATTTATTTCGATTTTCACGCATTGCTTTTCTAAAAGTGAGGCCATTCTCGTTAGCTTGTATCAATGCGTCGTCGAGATCATGTTGTTGATGTTGACTTATTCTATATGAGATTTTTGCTTTTTCGAATCGAGCTAATGCTTCATCATTTGATAAACGTTCTTCATGATTGGCTCGTGTTAATTGTTTGACGATGTCGTAAATTTTTTCTTTAATAGAGGGATCTATGTTTATTTGATGATACAGATCTTCATTAAATAACGTATCCGTGTCTACGCATTTTAAAAAGGAAGAGCGATTTTTTTCAACATCTTCAAATAACCTGAGAAAAAGCAGTCCCCACAATAATCCAATAATTTTTCCTAGGAAAAAATCGTCAGATTTTGATGTTGTGTTTTCGTTTGATAAAATTTCCAAGGGAGCATAAAACAAATTACTACCAAGATAGTTGCCTTTTTCATTTTCATTTGCTTTTTTGCTTAATCCCAAGTCAAAGGGTGTGATGCGGACGTGGCTGTTGTATTCCATCATGATGTTGGCGGGCGTAAAGTCACGATGAATAATATCGAGATCATGAAGGGACTGGATAGCCCGAATAATTTTAATAGTGATCTTGAAACGCGATTCTGGAGAAAAATTTCTTAGCGTAGTTGACCATCCAAAGGGAAGTGACATGTTGTTGTAAGGATGAGAAAGTTTGTTAGGAGAGTCATCTTCAAAGATGAAGTGGTCAAGTATTTTTCCATGGAGCCTTCTCATGACTAAAAAGAGGTGACTAGTTGTTTCAACGGGAGTTTTTGTATGCAACGTATCTATTTTTTTTGATAATTCAGCTTCTATTCTTAATCTTTTCTGAGTAACCTCTAATGGTTCGCTGCAAATTGAGGCTGGGATAATTTTAATCACGCGGCTGATATCATCGCTGTTTTTTTTGGGGATGACGACTTTGTTGAGATCATCTAACTTAAGTGTTCGCGCAACGGAGTAAACCTTTGCGCAACCTCCTTCCCCTAAAATATCTCCAATGACTTCAAAGCGATATTCATCAGGACGACTTTCGCTGGGACGACGTAAAATAGAATGAGTGAGTTTGATTTTGCAACGACTTCGAGTTAAAAAATAAAAAGAGTTATTTTTTTTTAAATAGTTTTGATAAAAATAGATGTTTTTGTTTTGTTCAAATAATTCATATAGTAATTGGCTGGCATCGAGCGTTGAGAGGTCGGTTTGATTGCTCAATTTCTTGCAAGTTAATTCATCGGGATTCACTTCAATTTCTGTCTGGTTGTCAATATATTGTCTCTGCATGTGTGTGGCACCATTTTTTTGTTGGTTTGTATTTTGGAGGATGTTTATATTACAAAATCATGAATAAGTCACTATTCAGGATAAAATGGGATGATTGTCAGAAAATTAAAATATTTTTTTCTCTATTTTTTCTTGTTTTAATAATTCTGCTGCTTGATGCTGATCAAAGGGTTTTAATGAGTCGATCGAAGAGCAGTTAGATAAAAACAACAGGAAGGTCATGATCATCATAAAATAAGTTATTTTACGCATCATTTTTTGCATCCCATGTGGCGCCGCCTGATTGTCCGGGGCCATTGTAAACTTTTACCGTGAGACGTTGAATTCCATGCGCTGTCATTTCGGGTGAATTTTCGAGGATTTTTTGCAAAAACCAATGAGATAATTCTTCGATTGTGATGTTTGTTAACGGTAAAATCACGACATCTTCTTTTAAAAAAAATAATTTTTTGTGATTGAAAATAGCTATCCAATAATCTCCTTCTTCTTGGATTTGCAAGTAAGGTGATCGGTCAGGTAGAAGAAAGTAGCGATCTAACTGATTGCAGAGTGCTAATACTTTTTTCTTGTAATGGCGATAATCAAAGGATAAGCCGTTGTGTTCAATTTTTTTATCGAATGCGATGCTGACATAGTAATTATGTCCATGCATTTGTTCACGTTCTGTTTCTGAAAATATAGTGAAATGACCGGCAGAAAATGAAAATTCTTCTTTATTTATTTCTAAACTCGCGATGCGTGTCACGTAAATTCCCCGATTTTTTGGTTCTTCCTAGAAGAACCGATTTTTATTAGAGAATCATTCTACCTAAAATTATAAATCCCGTCTTCTGTCTTGTTTCAGCAAGCTAGGCAGTAATAGGTCCATTTGCTTGCTGATCGCCATTATCTTGATGCGTTCGCCCATCTCAGTGGGGAGTGCAAGTGTTTTGATGGCTTGATGAAGCATAAACTCTTCAGTAAATGAAAGTCCTTGCGCCGATTTTTCTGCTAACTCGAGCAAGCCATTTTCTAGCAGAAAAGCAGATTGGGTGGTGTAACCTATTAATTGAGTGGAATGATCAGTGGCGCATTCTGCTAATTGCGTGAAATTGACATGCGACGTTATATCTTGTAGCCCGGGGAAAATCAGTGGATTTTCATGTTGATGGTGCTGATAGAAACAAGTGAGGGTTCCGTTGCGACGTTCGGGATGATAAAACTCGCGCTCTCCATAGCCATAATCAGCAAAAAATATCACGCTTTGTGATAGCGCATTCACGAGGGTCTGAGTGAATGAAGGCAGAGATAAGCAAATTTCTGACGTATAACCAGAAGGAAAATCATAACGATCGCATAAAATGTTTGCGGCGTGCGTGAGGTCATTCGAAGTGGGTTCGCATAATTGCCAATGAAACTCATCATTTCGTTCAATCACACAGCGTTCTTTGATCATATTGTTGTCGATAGAAAAACAATGTGTTGGCAATGCATCCAGCACTTCATTGGCAATCACCACGCCTTTAAAGTTTTCAGGGAGTTTTTCTAGCCAAACTGTGCGCTCAAATAAAGCAGGGCAAGTGGATTGTAGCCAGACTTGTTGTTTTTTTCGTAAAACGGTGCTGATCTCGTAAATAAAATAAGCATCAATCGATTGATGGTTGAGGAGCGCTAACCATAAATCTCGAGCAAAGCGGCCCGTGCCTGCACCTAATTCAAGAACTTGCTTTGTTTGCAGTGCAGAAAAGACGGATATGCAAACGTTAGCGAAACATTGTGCAAATAAAGGAGAAATTTCGGGAGCAGTCACAAAATCACCTTCACGACCTAGGTGAAATGGTTCAGAATAATAATAGCCCCATTCTGGATGGTATAAGGCC
>CAYTKY010000002.1:0-58354 GCA_964438435.1 uncultured Coxiellaceae bacterium
ACATACAGCCCTTTATCGAAAACATTCTAAAAAATCGCATGTTGCATATCGCGCGACACGCCATCACTTTGCTCACCATACAACGTCCTATCACCTTGCCTATCAAAAAAAGCATCATTTTTTCCATCATGGAAAGTATCGGTTTGCACATCACACAACCTCTCATTCCATCGCTTAAATAACGACTTAAGTAATGACACCCATCATAACGACAAAAAGAGATCGTAAAAAAAATTGGGCCCTGCATGCAGGGCCCAATTTTGAAAGCCACGTACTGTGGCTATTTACCAGTGACTATTTACGCTTTTTTCTTGCTGCGTGCTTTCTTCTTGCGACCAACACGTTTCTTGGTTGCTACTTTTTTCTTAACTGATTTTTTGCTCTTCATTTTCTTTGCTGCTTTTTTTGCTCTTGCCATAACGTAGTTTCCTTTCGATTGTTAACAATGAATAAATTTAACATTAGCACTCATAAAAGTATAGAACTATTAGGGAAAATACTTAAACACATCGGATGATAACGTAACTGCATTTACTAACTTCTTATTCATTATAAAGCTATTACTATCAAACAAACGAAAAATGCCTATTTTTATAGGGTTTTTTTGTATTTTTATTTTTTATGTTTTTTTATCTTACTGCTAATAAACATCCATTCATTTCCATCCTGTTAATTCCATCATGCGTTACAGCTACAACTTAATAAAAGATACTGGTACACTAGGCACCTTTCAACATGCCATGACATAAACTACTTCGAGTAATTAAAAGATGATTATACAGCCTAAAATACGAGGTTTTATTTGCACAACAGCTCACCCAACAGGATGCAAACGCTCCGTTGAAGAACAAATTCACTATGTTACATCGCAACGTGCCATATCAGGACCCAAACACGTTTTAGTGATTGGCGCCTCCACCGGATATGGGTTAGCAAGTAGAATTACAGCCACATTTGCTGCGAATGCAAAAACAATCGGTGTGTTCTTTGAAAAAGAAGCAGATGATAAACGCACCGCATCACCAGGCTGGTATCAATCCGCCGCATTTGAACATCTAGCACATCAAGCAGGTTATTACGCAAAAAGCATTAATGGCGATGCGTTTTCACAAGAAATAAAAGAACGCACAGCAAAATTAATTCGCGATGATTGGGGAAGTGTTGATTTGATTATTTATAGCTTAGCTTCTCCTCGACGAGTTCACCCTGTGACAGGCGAAGTATTTACTTCTGCATTAAAGCCCATTGGTCGTCCTTTTTCAGGAAAAACAATTGATGCCTTTCGCAATGAAGTGAAAGATATCACGATTGAACCTGCCACCGAGGCAGACATCGCAAATACAATTGCCGTAATGGGCGGAGAAGATTGGGAAATGTGGATTGATTATCTTTCAAAAGAAAATTTATTAAGCCCCGGCGTGAAGACAGTTGCCTATTCTTATCTTGGACCGCAATTAACGCATGCTATTTATAAAGATGGCACGATAGGAAAAGCAAAAGAACATTTAAAAATGACCGCTGATAAATTGTCACAAAAATTAAAAAATAAAAATGGTGAAGCCGTCATTTCTGTCAACAAAGCCGTGGTCACTCAGGCAAGCGCGGCCATCCCTGTTGTCCCACTTTATATTTCATTACTTTTTAGCGTCATGAAAAAGAAAGGGATACATGAAGGGTGCATTGAGCAAATTTATCGCTTATTTAAAGATCATCTTTATGCCGATCATGCCCACCCACGTGATGCCGAAGGTTATATTCGTATTGATGACTTAGAAATGCGCGACGATATTCAACAAGCGATCATGGCATTATGGCCAACCATCACAACAGATAACCTGACTCAATTGAGTGATGTGAAAGGCTATTGTGATGATTTTTATCGCCTCTTTGGATTCAACATAGACGGAGTTGATTATTCCCTAGAAGTCGATCCTTCAGTCTCTCTTCCCTCTCAATCAAGCTAATAAAAATAAAAAATCCAGCTTATTCTGGCTGGATTTTGATTTATTTCATCAACTTGCCAATCAAAACGGCTTCTGTGTTCAATCCACATAATCTAATAGAAGCAAAGTCTTGCTATACTTATTGATAAATATGGCTAAAGCCGAGGGGTGATGCATGCAAATTTGTTACTTCACTCAAATGGAAAATGAAAACCGCATCGAAACTGACGAAGCGTTGTTTAGTCATATACAAAAATTACTTGATGACGGCAAGAATGAAGGCGAGCTTTATATTAGCGTTGGCATCAAAATTATCTTTAATATACAAACCGGTTTTGTAACGGCCGTTGAAGCCATTGGTGCGAAAACAAAAACACCCGGTGTTGAAACTTTTTTTTCTCCCGCTTTATCAAAACCCTTTACCAATCCCATTTCTAATGTAATTAGCGTGATGGCAAAGCACGCCTTATTAATCCAGCTTTCTCAATTAAACGATTCGGACATTAATGACATTATCTCGAAATATCACATTATTGATCAGCAAACAGGAAAATTTCTGATAAAAAAAGATGCGTCCATCATCAACAATACACTCACTCACCTTTTCAACCCAAAAACTAAAATGACACCGACACAACAATGCATTTTTGGAATGACTCGCGATGAAAAGACTGTCACCCATATTAAATCAATGAATGAAGTCACTGAAATCATGGCAGAAATCAAAAATAAGATTTCCATCAAGGAAAATAAAACCGCACCCCCTCAACGCAACCCTTAAGATTTTCGTGTCAATAACTCGCACACTTTCATCTCATCACTTGCAATCTATCGTTTTAACCACCTAATATACCCGTAGCGCTTCATTAAATAGGGAAATTATTATGTTGAAAAAAATAATAGCCATCATGCTTATCTTAATAGGAAATGTTTCTAATGCTTTCGCCGGCTCATTTTATCTTGGCCCTTCGTTGATCTATCAAAATACTTACACAAGGTTGTTACGTTATGAATCATTCAATCCAGGTGGTTTTTTTGGCTATGGCAGCGTCATTCAAGAATCCATGTACTTCGGCGGCGAACTATTTGCCAATGTCAGGACAGAATCATTTAATAACAAAACAAATAATAATCTGGATTTAAAAAATAAATACAGCTATGGCTTCAGTTTAATTCCTGGATTTTTCTTTGATCCTACCTTCATGGGATATGCACGGATCGGCTTTATTCAAACACGCTTCAATCAACCAAGCTCAACAAAAAATGGTTGGCAATTTGGTGGTGGCTTAGAAATGAGCCTAACCTCAAATTGGAATGCACGAGCAGAATTCGATTACATTAAATATCAAGCCTTAACGAAAGTCATTGGCTCGCCTGGGGCTATCCAATTTGGTTTAAGCGCTGTTTATCGGGTCATCTGATATTGAACCTATCCTCAGAGATAAATTGCATGTCGCGGCTCGTTAACTATTTATTTATCCTGGCACTATCAATGATCTGCCTATCAGGATGCATGGATATCGCAACAACGAGTGCCCAAGCTATTTATAATCACAAACGGTTACAACAAAATTTGAATGACCAGTTCATTACCATGCAAATTCAGCAAGTGTTGAATTATAAAACTTCGCAATTTAAAGATGCGAATATTTCTGTTTCAACTTATCATGGTGAAGTATTACTTTCAGGACAAGTGCCCACTTTGTCACAAAAAAATAAAATAGAAGCCATTGCAAAATCTATTCCTGACGTAAAAGAAGTTTACAACACAATTACCATTGCAGCGCCTTCTTCTACGCTCACACGCATTAGTGATACCTGGTTAACAACCAAAGTGAAAAGCAAATTGATTGCATCAAATGACGTCGATGCCACACAAATTAAAGTGGTCACTGAAAATGGCACTGTTTACTTAATGGGTGCCGTAAAAAAAGAGGAAGCTGATGCCGCATTTGATATCGCGAACGAAACCGGCGGCGTGCAAAAAGTCGTGACGTTATTTTCTTATATAACCATCAGCAAGAAAGGATAAAAAAATAAGGTCAGACCTTCAGCCCGTTGGGCAACCAAGTCAACGACCCTTCCACAAATAACGCACAAGATGGCGAAATCCGCTGAAGTATTGCAAAAAATACTTTCTTCAATCACAGCAAAAGGCAGAGAACCTAAGATTACCGTCCACCGACGTTACCAAAGGCTTGGCAGCAATAAGCCCTACTAATGCAATCCGTATCCCAAGGATGATTACAAGCAGGATCCGTGCACTGACAACTTGTTTCATAAGGATTACACACATTACCACCGCAGCCACCCTCATCGCCACAGTCAGCAAGCGATACGCTCGCAAGAGACATCATGGCACAACCGATAACAATTAAAACTGCTGCTTTCATGAAAAGTCCTCCTGACCATTTTTTGAAGACCCATAAAAAAATCACAATTAAAACTGTAATGGCTTGATCTTGTTAGAATAATAATACTGAACACTCTTATTATACTGCTGAAAAAGGTGATTTCATTTTTGTGAGGATAACTTCCTGATTTTGAAAGAATGTTACCTCTCGATCTGATGCGAACGAATTGATGACACACCCTAATTAGTTTTTGCCTTTAAAGCGCTATCCAATGCCACACGTTCATCAAACACAAAACAAGTGCCATCGTAGTGCTCCCCCCCTATTTTGGCAAAATAACCGAGGATTCCGCCGTCCAATTGGTAAACTTCAGGATACCCTTGATTCAATAAATAAAGCGCTGCTTTTTCACAGCGTATCCCGCCCGTGCAAAACATCACAATCGGTTTATTGTGTGGAAGTTGTGCAGAGGCGACGGAGAAAGAAGTAAAATCTTGCAAGTGTAAATTAACAGCGCCTTTAAATGTTCCCAACTCCACTTCGTAATCATTACGGGTATCTAAAATCGTGATATCCCGTTTTTCATCTAGCCATTGCTTAAATTGTTCGGGTGATAAAGAGGGTGCTCGCTGATGACCAACATCAACCGCAGTTTGACGAAAAGTAATAATTTCTTTTTTGATTTTAATTTTTAATCTTTTGAACGGCAAGGTGCTTGAAAAAGTTTCATGAAAAGCGATGTTCGCAAAAAGCGTTTGTTCATCTAATATTTTCTTGAATGCATTAATTTCTTGTTCGAATCCGGCAATATTTAAATTAATACCTTCATGACTCAACAAGATAGTTCCTTTCAGAAAATGCGCATGACACACTTCCAAAAAATAATCACGCCATGCAGTTAAATCATGCAGTTCGATAAATTTATACCCCGCTATCAGACTTATTTTCATAAATTTTCATTCATCATTCATAAAAGCGAGCGCTGCGATTACTGCGCTCGCTTCTGATTAATAACAGGTTGAAATGTACGATGCTTATCCGTAAAGGTCAAGATCAACAAGCCAGTCGGCGTTTGTCCTTAGCAACAAAATCATTATCGTTTTATATTCACTCTATTTTCTTCAACTTCAGGCGTAAAATTTTCGTTATTCTTATATTTATGTTTTTTCTTAAATTCACATACGACGTACATTTCTTTATCTCCTTTCAGCTTCACAGAAGTATGCCCCACTGCTGCTGTATGATCTAACAGCGTTTTTAAAATTTGATACTTTGACTTTTCGATATTTGCCAATTTTTTTCGAAAGTCGGCGGATAATTTTTCCCATGGAATGACACTACTTTTAATCTCTCCACCCAGCCCAACCACCTTATATCGCACCCCTTCTTGGGTTGCTTTATAGTACATTGTCTTAGGGCGAACTTGCTCGCCATGTTCTTTTTCAGACATCAAAACAAGGTCGTAATAATTTGCGGGTCGGGCAAAAAACCGAATATCTTCGGGGCCTTTAAATTTCAAACTATTTTCTTTCTCAATAAAAATTATTCTCCGCTGACCATTGATATTTTCGCACCCACGCTCAACGCCTTTTTTTAGAAATAAATTCAATACGTCCAATTCACTTTTTTCTAAATTTTCTTTTAATGAATGACTAACAAATAATTCTTTTTTCCCAGGAGGTAATGTATAAATCTCGTACTTCAAACTTTCCACTTTCTCTCTGTAGCACTGATATGCAAGCATTTTTTTATTTAGTTGAATCGACTTCCGATCACTCGCAGTCATCGGCACCGGTTGAGGTCCCGCTTTTTTATTATATTTATCTCTTTTATTAAATAAGCACTTTGATTGGGCATCTTCATTTTTAACAACAAGTTTTTCAGCTTTTTTTTCAGACCCGCATACAATCTGGCCTTTCGAATCAGGCTCAGCATAATAGTCAGATATTAATTGATCAATTTCTTCATCCTCTTGCTTGAGATGATCATCTTGACATTTGATTACCTTGCTTTCAAAAGATTTTTTTCCCTTGCCACCAAAAAATCTATCGCTGCCCTTATTCTTATGATTTTTCTTGCTGGATATTTCGCAAGTCACTTCATTATAAATATAAAACAACGTTCCGAAAAAAAGCCCGGCCATGGCAGATAGTTGAACGTTGGAAATTGCCTTGTCAAGAAAACGTGGATTTTCTTTTTCATACATTTCCCTTAATACAGCAAAAAAATTTGAAGTAGATGCAAGAATGAAGAAAATCGCAGCAACAGTCACTTCGCTGTGTTGATTGTGACGAGCGTCATGCTCTTTATTTTTCTCATAGTTAATTTGCTGCCCAGCCATGAAGATACCTCTCTCTTGTTGATGGTGTAGGGATACGTTATGTTTTTATATTCCGGAATTTATTGAAAGCACCGGCGGTTGCGAGCCTTCTGTTAATGCTTCACGAACACAATGCGCTAGATTACTCACTTCATGAGTATAAAAAAGATTGTTTTTTTTATTTTTTGAAAAGCGACCTTCCATGTCATTGATGATATCTGTCATGCTATTTCTTAAATCATCCAGCGTGACATCCTTATTCATCAATAGATCATACATTTTTTTTACACTCTGACGACCGTGTTCTGATGCCGCATCCATCGATTGTTTTGGAGCAAAAAAAGTCGGACTATCGTTATCAATCTGTTTTTTTATTGCATTGATGATATTAATTTTTAACTTATTGCATTGTTCATGCTGACCAAAAGGAATTTCCTTCGTAATAAATTCGTCATACTTTCTTGCCGCTTTCATCCATTTTTTCGTTAAATTAATACAATCATCGAGGCTGGGGTGATGATAATCACCACGAGCTGCATTTTGAATAAAAAATCTAGAAATATTTTTTAACGTTTTATTTTCACATAATGCATAAACAGAAATTTGATATAGCGACCTAATGGTAGGCTTAATTGTATCGTACTGAATAAACCGGTTAAAGAATTGATCAAACGCATTTTCAAATCCGTTGCAAATTTCGTCTATTTTGAGTTGGATCGCTTTAGCACTCTCTAATCCAATCAATGCATTAATACCTAACGCATTCAAATAAGCTTCTATTTCCTGCTTATTTTCAGGAACAGATTGAAGGATAATGTTTTCTAGTGTTGTTTTTAACGAAAGATTTTTCTTTTCTTCGACGTTTAACTTTTCCCGTGAAAAACAGTCGAGGTATTCCTTTCTTCTTTGCTCGCCCAAACCATATGCCGCTATTATTTTCGAAACAATCTGTTGATCAATCAAACGATTTTTCTCTCTAATTAACATTTGATCAAATTGACTGATAACTGCGCCAAGATCGATACGTTCTTCATTTTTCGCTTTAGTCATCGCCTCAAGATACATCATAATGGCTTTGCCATCACTGTCATCAAACGGAAATGTTTTCTGGTTGATCACAAAAGATGTGTCCTTATCCAGAGACTCTTTAAATTTCTGACGATCCGTTACTGGGCACGGCCTCAACAAGGTGCTTGGGCTAGCCTGAAAGAGCTGGCCAAGAATAATACCCGCTGCAAACACATCGCTTTTTTCATCAGAAAAGAAACCCCGAGCTTGCTCCTTTGGGGCGTATACTGGCGTCCCCACGCTCTCCATTACAACAGAGAAATTTTTCTTACTCAGCCCAAAATCAATAAGAAATATGTTATATTCTTTATCAATCATGACATTCGCTGGTTTTAAATCGCGATGAATAATTCCACGCTCATGTAACTCTCGGATGGCTTTCAACACATTAACCGCGATAGTCAACAAGTCAACGCGTGATAACGCTTTCCATTGAGGACCATACTCATTAACGTTCGTGCGAAAAGAATAGATCCGTTTGATATCTGCTTGATTAACAACTGCGATATCGCGTACTGGGTCACCATACATAAACTGTTGCAGTGTTTGACCCTCAAAATTTTTCATCACGATAAAATATTCTCTGAGACCCTTTTGCTCGATGAAAAATGGTTTGGGTGGGAAAAATGGATGCGCGATCCTGGAAAGATCAATCTCGTTCTCCATGCCTGCCAGGCTTTCTCCTCGCATTCCTTCTTTGGGAACACTATGCTTAATCACATTTCCTTTACCCGAACCACCGCTGATTTTTTTTCCTTTGGTTACAGTACGATAAACAATACCTTGCGCTCCTACCCCCAAAATATTTTCGGGTGTCTTTTGTACAAATTCATAAACATACTTCCCTGGGTCGTGCGCTTTTTCACGACAAATAAGCATGCATCCCTCTCCTACCTTGAAGATATACTCATTTCCATTTACTGTGATTTTAAGTTCTTGACCAGGAAGCAATAGAAATTTTTTTATCTCAGGAGAGGATTGAAAAACTGCCAGTATATCTGCAGCAGACGAACCATCCACCCTTTGATCAAAATCAGCTGGGGATCTTATTTCGATAACGGGCATGGCTAAATTATCTCATGTCGTGTTTGTGGGTTGATTTTTATGGAGACATATTTTACATTATCATCGTTTATTTGACCACTCTTAAAAAATCTCTTTTTTATCATTCAACTAAATCATTTTATGAAAAATGTCTCTATCATGGGTGGCGCTCTGTTTATTATCGTTTTTGGAGTCGGAAATTATACCTTGTGAGCTTTGCGAAAAAATAACGTCAAAAAAATATCATTGCGAACAAGACAATTGCATAAAAAACATATTTCATGAATCATGCAGATAAGCAGTCCTCATATAGCGACTACGGAATTCATTTCTCCAACAGGGATACAACATGAAAAAAAGATGGCTATTCATTCTTTGTTTGAACTTTACCACCGTTTTTGCTGAAGACTCAGGTGAATTCACGCCTCTTTCTGGATCCGGCTCACCATTTTCACAAGTTCATTTTTTCCCTAAAAAAGGCAATCAAATTATGATTGATGGAAAAAAAGAACTCATCCCTCCTGGAGTGGGAGTATTCAGTGGTGGCGTGATTGGCACATACAATGATGCTTCGATTGATAAAAAAGAACATCAAAAACTAAAAGGCCATACCCTTTATTATGTATACGTTTACATGAAAAACACAAAAATGCTTTTGGATTTTAGTCAAACAGCTCATAAAGAAGACCCCACCTATGGAAATGAAGTGCATGCATCTGATCCAACTCGATCGTTAGTCGGTATGGTTTACACAACGAAAGAAGGAAAATTTTTAGGAAATAATCACTCTCAATTAACTTTATCTTGGTTTAATCGCGGCCATACAGGCCTTTTTGAAAGCTTAGATGGCGCAGAAACCACCTCAAAAACAGCGATCGAAGTCAGTAAAAAATATAGGCTAGAGTGGCTGCAATGGGGTATCAATAATAAATTTCAGCAAGGGTTTACGGTCCCCAATATTTATGTAAGCGGTACCGTATTTAATACAAATCCTGGTTCATATGTGCAAGTTTCATTGGGCATCAATGGTAAAACACCCGTCAGCTATAATGGAACATATTATCAAGTAAATTTAAATGATGTCGGCATGGCCAACACCGCAGTCATCGGTGCAAACGGCGCAAATGAAGGATATAACTATGCGACATTCTTAATGAGCACAGCAGGAGGAGAAGGTAAAGCAGTAATGAAATACGGAGCGATTTATTCTTCTCCACTAGAATCATAAAAATAGACTACATCGTCCCTTGCCATAATCGCTTAAACTCAAAATAATTTTTAAGCTTACAGCGTGGATTATCAAAAGGACTCGCTTGATATCGAAAAATACTATCAACATGTTGATCGAATAACACGCCCAACAAAATCCCATCGACTCTTACTATTTTTGGCTTAACTCCGTTAAGCGGAATTACTTTTATGCAATAATTAAACTCTAAAGGCAAAATAAGTAATGTATTACCTTTACTGCTCGCAGTTAAATGAAATCCATTTTTAATTACACTCAACGCACTCCTCATTGCAGGCATCAATAAATCGGGTCTTTTTTCACCATTCATGAGAATGGCTGTATTTAAATCAAAATCTTTACCTGCTAATCGATTTTCTGCCGCAAAAATACTTGGCTCCGTTACTATGTTTTTAGCAGAAATTCCTGCCGTATTTACATCTGACAATTGATATAAATATAATGGATCTAATTTATTGTCTTGTATTTCTAATTTTCCACGCATAGTCAAATTTTCTAATTTAGCTTTGTCAGTTAATATAAATTTAACTCCGAGCAATCGTAAGATTTTCACATCAATTTTACTAAAACTAGTCCAATTACGATAAACAGCTTCTTGTGTCGATGAAAGAAAACGACGATAAAAACTAAAAAATCCCGGACCAATTTCTTGGTGATAAGAATGTAACGTTGGAATATGCTGATACCATAACCCCGAAGATTGATGGTCATTGCCAGTTGCCTGATCCAGCTTTGAAAAATAGGAACATTGCGCTAACCAATCTTTGTTAGGCAAAATATTTGCAACCCGCCCAGCAAAAATTTTATTGGGTTGAATAGCAATTTCATTTGCCAATATCGTTGTCAACACCGTCGCACTGGGCGGCAAAGAATAAGAATTGCTTCGCTTGGAAACCGGTGCTTGCATTAAAATACAAACGATGAATATAAACATAGATAAAATATAGAATATTTTTTTATATTCAATTTTCATATCATGCCGCTTGAATAAATCGAATAAGAAACTGAGTATTGCATCGATAAAATAAACGGCAAATAATCCGTAAAACGGAAATAAAACCATTTCAAAATAAATAAGCGATGGACCAGACCAAGGTTTAGGCAAAGACATAACCCATGCCCCACCCCCTGCTAGAATGATTTGACACACCAATATCATACATGCCAACAATTTAAACGACTTTGAAGAAAAAATAGCTAGAAGCATCCCAAGTGTCGCACCACAAAAAAGATACGGGCCTAATTCACTACCAGGCAAATTGCCAATATATAAAATAGATGCATAGATTCGTGAATGATAAAATCCGGTTATATTCGTATGGAAAAAACTAGCGGCAGAATCAAGAATAAGCCCTGCCGCATACTGCACCCAACCAAATAATAAAGACAGAAAAAACAAAACCACGCACATGAAAAATTTTCGATAGCGTTCGTTAGATTCATTTGATTTTAAAAAAGCATAAAGTGTCGTCACTAAAAGTGCGGGAGAAATAATAACAAATGCACTGGGACAAAAAATCAATCCATACACTAACCCAATTAAAAAGATACCTGCATATAAAAGTGATTGCCTCCAGCTATCACGCCCCATCCGTTGCAAACCAACATCCATTAATGCGAATACGAATATAAATTCGAAAAAACACGGCGCCGCTTCACTTAAAGAATAAACACGAAAATTTTGCATATAGGGTAACAATGTGAGTGTTAACAACCATGCAGCCAGGTAGTAAATTCTAGGACTAAATCGATAATTCCAACCAATGATTAAAACGGCCAAAAAAAGTTGGAGTGCATACCACGTATAAAATAAAGGGGCATACTCTTTGATATTACGCTGAGGATAAAGAGACGGCTTGTAAGATAAATTAAAATCATTAATTGAACTGCTTAAACCTTCCATTAAATCATTATGAAGGTATAGCGATTTATTAAAGAAACTTTGCTGAATTTCAGTTTTGGTTAGAAATGAAGGGCCATCTAACCCAGCAAACAATCTCCCAGAAAACCGTTCAAATGCAAACATCGATAAACAAATTATCGCAGCAATACTAATGATAAAACGCGCCACTTAAGTTACTTCCTCTTATTTTAAAACAGAAGCCCGCAAACGTGAGATAGATATCTTAAAGATAGAATGGATAACAGATAAAATATTTCGTATGCGAAATGAAACAGAACCTTCTCGATCAAACCCATGAACAGCGACTTCGCGAAATGTTTTTCCTTGCCTAAGTAAGCGAATGATTAACTCCGCTTGATAACCTAAACCCGTTGCCTCCACATGCCATCGCATAACATCCATACGTTTAAACACAGGACAACCATTATAGTATTTCAGTTTGTACCCACTAATGAGGTTGACGATGTAAGTGAAGCCACGAGAAATAAGATGTCGCAACCATGTTCGCCCAACAATCACAATATAATAAGGCACAACCATATCTGATTTTCCAATTTCACTTAAAATAGCAATATGTGTTTCAATTGCCTCAATATTATCGCCGCAAATCAAACGACAATATTCTCCTTTTGCTCGAAAAACACCTTCAACAAAATTATGCGCAACCCCTTTATTGGTCGAATTACGAACTAACGTAATGGGGACATCGTTATGCTTTTCCATATATTCTTTGACGACGAGTGACGTTCGATCTTGAGACGCATCATCGATAACCACGATATCATGCACATAACCCAATTGAGTTGCCGCTTTATGAACTTTTTCAATTGCGCCGACAACATGATTTTCTTCATTATAGCAAGTTACGATAAAACTAATTGTTGTCATGATGTTAACTCATTAATAGTGATTAATTCCCTTGAAAATGGAGCGATATCTTTATTGATTCGCCATAAACTAAAAAGGCCTACGATAATTGCCCACACAACAGAATGGGCATGCGCTAAAATGGCATAGGATAAGGCAACCGATTTCGGCACACCTATCTGAGTCAACCCTAATACAACCATTAAATGAAATGTCCCAATATACCCCGGCGTGGCTGGCAACATAGCGGCGGCCCCCATCATCACAACAATGACAAAGATAGCCTCGACTCCCAAATGGTAATGCATCGTCATTCCAAGACACCGCAATAAAGCGTAGATCCATAGAGATTGCGCCAACCAAATCAGTATCGTTAACATCATCACCTTGAATTTATGTTTTTCAAATTGAAAAAATCCCGTATGAAAATTGGCTATCATTTTCTTAAAAAAATAAATCTCAGGAATACGTTTTAATAAAAAAACACTTCCCGTGAAAATCATCATGACACTGGATAGAGTCACCATCGTAGCAAGCACATGCTTGGGCAAATGGTATGAATAAAAAAATAGGCATGATATTAAAAATATAATTAACACTAAAAAATCTAACATATGTTCACTAGTAACTGTTGCAAGAATTTTAAAAGTTGAAACTTGCAACTTTTTTGATATTAAACGAATTCTAAGCAAATCTCCGCTGCGCAAGGGTAGCAACATATTCAGCATGGTACCAATCGTGTAAAAATAAAAACTATCTGATTTTTTCAATTGATTGCAAAATGTCGCGAGATAACGCCAACGCAACCCAGTCCACCACATTTTAGAAATACCAATAATCGTCGCCATGACAAACCAGGTGTAATTCATGCTCTTAAATAAATCAAACACAATGTGCATATCAATTTTTTGCAACAAATAAAATAAGCAGGCGATGCTAACAGACAAACCGACCACATATTTAAACATCTTCAACCGATAAATTTGCATTAGCCACTTTCCTGTATCGAAAAAATTTTTTGCAAAGAGTAAATTTTAGCGGCAATCGATCGACCTTTATTCGTTAAATAGTAAGAAGATTTTTTCTCTTCAATCATTTTTTTCTCTAACAAAATCTTTAATCGCTCAGTATAGCTTTGTTTTTTTATATAACGAGCCAACAGGCTATGATAGCTATCCATCTTCCCCGATTGATGGAATAAGTGCTGCATCATACGCAACGAAATAGATTTAAATACCGCGCCAAAAATCATCAAAAAAATTAATGAAAAACACCAATATGTTGCTGAAAAAATAAAGAAATATATTGGGTGAACCAAGGCGCTCGCAACAAAAAGTCCAAAAAAATAAACCAGCCATGCTAGCAAACAGACAATTATTGTTGGTGAAATTTGACTAAATATACGAAGTGCGATTAATAAGCACATGATGTAACACATGAATAAAACAAATCCTGCTACCATTATCCTGTTTGCCTCAATCCAAATAGTTGGATAAATTTTTCATAAAAAAAAGCAATGATCGCTCCCTTTTTGGTTAGGGCGAAATAATCTCCTTCACGTCGCAATAATCCCGCAGTGATTAATCCCCTAAAACGATGATCAATTAACCATGCCAAGCCCTGACCACCCCTATAAGAATCAGCCAGTTCTTGTTCATTAAGCGGCTTTTGAATTTTATAAAAAGTGAGTAACAAACCGATGGTGTAGCCTCGGGATAACAAACCCCAAATCTCTAAATAAACCAACAAGGCACAAATTATAATAAAAATATTTGTGGTAATGATTTCCGCATTAGAGAAAAAAATAGTTTTTGTCAGAATTAAAGTACTCAACCAACTTATAAGAGTGATGAGCGTACAAACCAAAAACTGCTGTGCATTTTTACCGCGAAATTTATTAACACGAGTGATAAAAAATAGAATCACTGGGAACAACAAACATAAAGTCAAGGTGATAAAAGTGGATTGATTGCATGAAAAATCAATGTGATTAAGCATGATCAATATTTCCTGGTTTTTGTGCTACCGTGAGAATATTACCAAGATTGATAGGCAGCACAAATCTTGAGAAATTAGGCAATGGAAATTTTTCAAATCCCAGCGCTGTCATTCCGCCTTTAATAAAATGTGTTAATGGAAAATAATTCGGTGTTTTTTTGCAAGCTAAAACACGAAAGCCTTCTGCTTCCAATAAAGTCGTTATCGTTTTAGGTTGAAAAAGATGAGGATGTTGCAACGTATACGGAGGCCATTTACGTTTCAAAACACGTGCAAGCAATGAAGACTCATCATGCGTGACAATCAGAACACAACCTCCGGGCTTTAAATTTTTATATACATTTCGCATTAATTCTCTAGGCTCTAAGATATGATCTAACGTATGAATAATGCTAACCGTACTCAATGATGCGAAAGGAATGTCAGATGCCACATAATTTTTAGTAAAAATCTGATGACGTTTGTTATTTAATTGAGATTTCAACATCTCATGCACTTTTTTATTTGGCTCATACAGATATAAGCGATTAGTCGCCGCATCTTCCGCAAAAAATTTGGCAAATAATCCAATATCTGCACCAATCTCCAAGTAATCACCGATATGTTTATGGTGTTTTATCAACGTGTTATAATATGATTTTTGTGTCAAATACCTAGCTTTTACAGGAACCTCTGCCATGTTTTCTCTTTGGCTTTGATACAGTTGATCTAGTTGCTCCTGCGTAAAATAAACGGGGCAATAAAGTAATCCACACTGTCGACAACGATAATAAGAAAAAAAAACTCGCCGATTGGTGTATCCGGAAAGAAAATTTCCGTGTTCATATAAAGGAATTTCTTCGGCCGGAGGGTTAGAACGGATGGCTAATTGCGTTCTCGACGTGGGCGTGAAACACGATGGACATTTTTCACGATTCAGATATTTATCTGTTAAGTTATTAGCAATACGTTCCATATTTTGATGACCTGATTCCTGACGCTGAGGGAATATTATCAATCACACGTTATTATTTCCAGTTCAAGTTGAGAATTACTTGATACATAAGTAAGATAGCGATTGAAAATGTCTGCGTGTACCTGCAAAGAGCCGACTTATCTAAAAATGAAACTATATCGTCATAATGGAATTGCAACCCATTCTATAGGCAGTCATGTTCTTTGTATACTTTGGGGTTAAAGGATGATAGAACCGGGGTCAGGAAATCTGTATCGTTTTGCAAAAGAATTTGCAATATATTCGTCAACACGTTCCCTCTTGGAAATTTTTGGCACCTGGTTAATCTTACTAACAACCATTAGCATTTGTCTCGCTTGGCCCAATCCTGTTTTTTATTGTATCGCTTTTTTTGTTATTGCTTCTAGACAATACGCATTAATGATTTTAATGCACGATGGTTTTCATTCGTTACTCCACCCTAATCGTAAAATGAATTATTTTATTAGCTGCATGCTGTTAGCATATCCTTGTGGCTCAACATTTTGGATTGGACGAAAATCACATTTGATACACCATGCAACATTGGGGCAACATGACGATCCGGACCGGAAACTATACCTCGCAGAAGGAAAACAATCCCCCACCCAGCTGCTAATTTTCTTTGTGCAGTTACTGTTAGGTGAGCAAATCAAAAGAACCTATGGCATGAAACAAAGCCGCCACGATTCGCCGCATCCATGCAAAGAGTTACTAAAAAAGATAAAAAATAATTTTTTTTATGTCTTACCCGTTGCTATTTTTCAATTAGCTTTCTTAGGGCTTTTTTATGTTTGCGGCTCGGTATTATCTTATTTTATTTTATGGTTCTTTCCGCTTTTTTTCACCGTTCTTTTAAATGGAATAAGAGTTTTTTGCGAACATGCCAATCTGACAGATTTTCCTGGTGATAAAAAGCATCGTTTAATTTCTTATACCGCTAATCCAATTGAGCTTTTCTTTATTGCTCCATTTCATATGAATTATCACGCCGAACATCATTTATTTCCTTACGTGCCACATTATCAACTCCCCCCGTTACGCCACAAAATTCGGACACAATCCCCTTTGAATGAAATAATACAGTGGCGAGAAGGTTACTTTTCATATTTAACTTCTTTTTTGCAGAAAACTATTCCAGCTGAGGTAGTCATCGATGAAAAAAAATATTGAAAAAGTATTGATTCCTTGCAATCAATGCCAATCAACTAGCTATACCATTGTCGCTTCAGATAAGGACAGGGAATTTCCAGATACTTCTGACGATATTTTCCACATGGTACAATGCGATCATTGTGGATTACACTATCTCAATCCGAGACCTGATGTCAGCGCATTACCGATCATTTATCCCAAGAATTATCATGCTTATAATATTCGCACACCCGCTCTCAACGAAGAGAAAAAGCCCTTTGTTATCCGTTTACGACATCAAATTTACAGTAAGCGATTTAAACCTGTTCTAAAGTATCTCACCGATTTAAAAAAAATTGATATGCTAGACATCGGTTGCGGTGATGGATGGCAATTAGATTTATACAAACAATTAGCGCCCAATAGAATCAATACATATGGTGTTGAAATACGAGAAGAAGCATGCAAAGTCGCTAAAAGTTATGGCCATCAAGTTTATTGTGGTTTATTTGAAAATTTAGATTTTAATGGCCAGCAATTTGATTTAGTTAATCTGAGCCAGGTGATAGAACATGTCGCTGACCCAAAAGAATTTATGCGAAATATTTTCAAGGTACTAAAACCCGGTGGCATTTTAGCTTTAGAAACACCGAACACCAGCTCGCTAGATGCCAAATTGTTTCGTTCAAAATATTGGGGCGCTTACCATTTTCCACGTCATTGGACTTTATACAACCCTACCTCGGTGAAATGCTTAGGAGAGTCCACCGGATTTGTTTTACGAGAATTACATTTTACACCGTCACCCGTGCATTGGGTTTGGACGATCAATTCCTATCTCATTTCGAAAGGTCCTTTTTCTAAAAAAATAGCAAAATGGATATTTACACCATTAGGTGTATTTCAAGGTAGTGCACGAACATTCATCCTGCTCTCCACCTTTACCTTAGTGGATTTATTTCTTAAATTAACCACTGGACAAGCATCCAATATGATGGCAGTTTTTCAAAAACCAGCATTAACTAATGAAAAAAATCGAGGTTGAGCATGCAGAATCATACGGTAAAAAATGATGACTGGGATAATCATTGGCAAGAGCTGGGGGATAGCGTCTTTTTTAACACGCCAGCCATTTTATATCGTTGGAATTGCTTGAAGCGACTGCTCGAACTAGACACGAAAAACCTAAACGATGTTAATTTATTAGATGTCGGATGCGGCACAGGAGAAGTGTTAGAGTATTTTCTCCAACAATACCGCATTATTCATGCTAAAGGGACAGACTATAGTGCTGTTGGATTAAAATTTGCCGCAAAAAAAATACCTCAAGCACAATTTTTTCAAGCTGATTTGTGTAACAAAACGTTACAAATTCCGAATGAACATAGCAAATGGGCAACGCACGCTACTTGTTCTGAAGTATTAGAACATTTAGATGATCCGATTACTTGTCTAAAAAATACGGGAAAATTATTAAAAAAAGGTGCAACGCTTGTTATTAGTGTGCCTGGCGGACCACGATCTAAATTTGATGATTATGTTGGCCATAAAAAACATTACACAGCTAGCATATTAAAGCATGAATTAGAAGCAGCAGGTTATACGGTTGAAAACATATATTCTGCTGGATTCCCGTTTCATAACCTATATAAGTTAGCAATTATCATAAAAGGCCGAGCGATTATTGCAGACGCAAAAAATCATGAGAATAAAAACAATCGTCTAATTTCACTCTTCATGAAATGCTTTCATTTTTTATTTAAATTTAACCTGTTCAACTCTTACTTTGGTTGGACAGTCATCGCCAAAGCCAAATGGAACCATGACTAATCTTTTGTTTTCACCCCTAGTATAAAAAACATCTGACTCGTTTTTACAAAAGGTCGGCGAATAAAATCAAATGCCGCAAAGATCATTGAGAATATGCCAAATAATGGATGAGAGCCTACAGGCCGTTCCTTTGTGATCGAAATCCACCGACGTCTTTCCATCCAAAACAGAATGCTGGCAGCCCAAAAAGAAGCCCCTTGCGTATAAGAAAACTCCTCAACACAGAGGCCAGCTTGCTCTACTAACATTGCAAAACTTTTTTTAGTAAATAGCACCCAATGACGCGGACAATGGTACCCCGCCCAATTAGTGTGACGAAAAATTCTTGCATCTAACGCATCGTAATTCGGTGTTTTAATGATAGCGATACCTTTTGAATGCAACATAGAACGAATTTTTTTAAGTACAAATAGTGGATCACCAACATGCTCAATTAAATTTAGCATTACAATTAAATCAAACTTTATTTCTGTTTTATACTGCTCGATGCCACCACAAAAGTATTCATGTCCATTTGCACGCGCGAGCTTTTCTGCATCTTGATCCAAATCAACCAAGTACGTTTTCTTAATACGTGAATCAATATTACGAAGATTATTCAACTGCCAACCAGCACCTCCGCCCACATCTAATACACTCAATGAATTACCTGGAAGTTTATTTAATATCTTTTTAAAAAGGCGTTCATCTAACCAGTTTTTAACAGATAAAACAAAAGAATGTTGCGGCTCTACAAAAGAATAATAAGTGTTAGGATAAATTTCGTTTAATCTTTCGCGTGGAACAGGATCGATAGAAAGCGCATCACACTGCGCACAACGATAATATTGAAATAGATCTTTAACTGTTAAATATTCGGCATCTCTTGCAGTCGCCCAAAGTACGGTATCCTCTCCATAACAGGCTAAACAATTAGGCGATGTTTTCATGAATTCCTCATTAATTTAAAAAAAGTAGCGGTATAAGTTGTTCTATTTTGTGTAATCCATGTCGATGCGGAACTATTTAATAAAAAATTCTCTACGTTTTTAAGTTGCGTATATGAAATTTGAGGTTGCCAGTGATGCAGTAAATGCCGATTAAATCCAGCAGCGCCAAATGTTTTAGCAAGAAAACTATCTCCGAATAATCTATTCGTTTCGCCATGTGAAATTTTTCTATAATCAACCTCTGACTTTGCATCAAATGACCGATGTTCTAGTACCTGACGAACAGCGCCGAAAAATGGCAAAACAACTACGATACTGAGCACCCATGCCATGGCAAATACCCAATGTCGATACACAACCGCCGTAATTAAAATGCTGCTATGCAATAATACAGCAAATAAAATTTGTTTATTGAATAGAAAATGCTTCTGGTACGGTATCGAAGAAGTTTGTGGCTTACGTCTTAAAAGTACTTTTACTACTTTGACCCCAAACAATGACTCTATTATAAATTGTGTATTTAAAGGATCGAAATAGGTTCGCTCCGGATCTTCCGTTGTTCCATGATGTTGATGGTGCCGAAGGTGTTGGAGACGATATTTCTTTATTTCCAACCCCACCATCATTCCAATCAATAAATTAGCCAGAAAGTCATTTAGCTTTCGGCTAGGAGCAATATTGCTATGTGCTGCTTCATGAAAGAAAAGTTGGAGATATGCGTGGGTATACCCTAACACGAGGGCCCCGAGAATCACCCATAACAAGAAGAAAGGTTTTGCTTGATCAAGTTTTGTTAAAATAAAACTCGTACCGACTAAGACCACATACCCGATTAAAATTTCGCTCCAAATCTGTACCCAACGAGGTCTCAGGGTTCGTCGAAAATCTTTGAACGAGCGGCCATCATAATCAATTAATCCATTTATTTGTGGCACCAATTTAAGAGTCCACCCATTGATTAAAAACCAAAATAGTAGTATTCACCAAGGCAAAGATCAAGTGCCACATCATCAGTCTGCCTCCAGCATGATCGACTGGGCCTGTGAATCTGCATCAACACTGACTGATATATTTTCTAGCTAAACAAAAAGCGCGATTATCTGAAATATTATCTTCGCCCCCAAGCTCCCATCATGGCTGAGACATACCATTTATTAAAATTTTTCACTTGCTTTTCTTCTTCTTTCTTTCTGAAAAAAAGTATTCTGTCCATTTGATTATGAAAGATGAGATTTTTTGATGAAACTTTTAATAATACTGATAAAGAATCGTCAATGTGTTTAAGCTGATCAGCAGAACCAACATACATAAAATCACCGTATCCAAATCCAGATGAAATGTGGATCGTATCAATATGTTCTGTTTTGAAAATCGGATTGGGCACATCCAGAATGCCATGCCTATTTAGCTCGCAATCAGATATAATCATCACATCTTTTCGATGGTAAGTAGGTAGAGAAACAACGGCTCTACCCAATTCAAAGTCCTGCGTTGATTCACAACCCTTAAGCAGAACCGCATCAATTCCGGATGCATATTCTATGATGTATCGCCAACCCAACCCATACGAGCCCTCTTTCCTTATTATTTCGGAATTCATCGGGCATGGAAGCTTTTCATATATATGAACATGTAAGCTAATGTAAGTAATCGTTCGACGCTTACCTTGTAATTTGAATTTAATCGTAGTTAACTCACTGCCATCCGACATAATCTGATTAATATCCAATTCAACACCACCCAGCGTACCAACTATTCGAATAAGAATCAGCATGCCTAGGTGATAGGATAGACTTCTATAACTACTCGCTAGATCAAAGGGAGCCCAACCCTTCGGAGACATGATATTTTTCCGTTTATTTGACATTTGTTTCATTTGATCCGATAAATCATTGCACTCTCCAAACTTATCCTGACCAAACATAATGAGGTGATCTAAATTTGGGAACAGTACAAATGGCCAAAAAACATCGGCACCACCAAAAGGATAATACAACACTCGCTTTGACTGAGCTTGCTTAATAATATTGGATGGAAGACATGCTGCCAAAATTTCACTGGCCTGCTTTTTATTATAGCCGTTCATCTCTTTGATATGACCAGCCAACTTTTCGACAACACGATTAAATGACTCGCCTACATCCACACCTAATCTTTCTCCACTTTTCATCCTCTTTCAACCTCCTTATATTTTTTATTGATGTCAAAAGTAAAATACATTATTCCGTTGTATTAACAAATCAAGATTGATCATAGAAATTTCATCTTATTGATATCGGCGATTAATTTCTGAATTTAATGCCACCTGAACCGCACGATACGACATGATTTACTTTTTAAATTCATGCCATGCCAAACCCTCATCACAGATCAGCAAAAATGCCGGAATTTAAAAAATAATTCAACTCGCTTTTTAAAAAACACTCTACTCTGCGAACATTACCTTGGAGATATTATATGATTGAATGAAGAAAACTAGTTGATTGTTTTACTCACAAGCCTTTATTAGCGCCGAAAAATAGCTAGGTTGCTGATGGCGCGGAAACCAAGCAAGCGTAAGTGCATGCGGATATGCTTTTCCATTGTTAAGCATAATTAGTTGACGATTATTGATATAGGGTTTAGCAAATTCCAGAGGCAATACGCCATACCCCAACTCATCAGCGATCATGAGAGATAACGTTGATGTTCTATTTGCAAAATGCCTGTCTTTGTTTGCAGAATCAAATAACTTATATTGCTTTAAGTAATTAAATGTCATTTGATCTCGCTCATCAAAATCAATTATTCTTTCATTTTTAATCACTTCTTGTAGACTGCGTTTTTTCCATTTCGGTGATGCAACTAACACATATAATTCGGGCCGCAATATTTTATGTTCCATTTCATCTGAAAGATATCTGTGCTCGATAATAGCTAACTGATTGTCACCTCGCCGCAAGGAATTTACACAATTTTCATTATCGTTTATATCAAACTTTAGCAATAAATGCGGAAATTTTTTTGCAACTTTGACACAAGGCGAAGCAATACGCGAATGGATAATAGTAGTTGGCCCGGTGATGCTGATAGAAACTATTTTTTGTGTTCCTGTACCAGTAATAGCAGATAAAGCTTCTCCTTCTAATTGCTCAACCTGCTGACAATAACGCAATAAAGCCTCTCCCTCTTTTGTCAAAATCATCCCTCGCCGTGAGCGGACAAACAACGAAGCTGACAAACGTCTCTCCAGTGTACGTATTCGTTGAGTAATACCTGTTTGTGTGAGGTGAATATCATCGGCTGCGCCATGCACTGTTTTATTCTTTACAACAGCAAGAAATGCTTCAAGTTGAGGATCCAGTAATCTCATTATTTTTCATCACTTAATTAATTTAATTCATTATTATCATACAGTGACGCGCTCTATACTTCCATTTTTATCAACAGACCAAAGCGAGAATAAGATATGTCTTTAGTTAATGTTCACAATGAATGGGATCCAATAGAGGAAATTCTTGTCGGCTCCCCTTTGTACGCAACCATGCCGCACGAAGATAAAGGATTCCAAGTTATTCAACAGGCATCACATGATTTATTTGACGCGTTAACTCATGGAATAATACCTAAAAAAATTATTGCTGAAACAGAAGAGGACATACAAATTTTTATAAATGAACTATATAAAGCTGGCATTAAAGTTAGAAGACCAGAACCGATAGAATTCAAAGAAAAATTTAAAACATTAGACTGGGAAGCTGAGCATTATTTTAGTTATTGCCCTAGAGATATATTATTATCTATCGGTGAAACTATTATTGAAACGCCAAACGTTTTTCGTTCTCGCTATTTTGAAACGGTTGGATATAAAAATATTCTGCTGGATTATATGAACAGTGGTTCAAAATGGATAGCAGCACCCAAGCCAAGATTACTAGACGATCTCTACAACACATCCGATCAAAATAAATCAGCATTAAGAAATTTAGAACCTGTTTTTGATGCCGCTAATATTTTACGTATGGGGAGAGACATTCTTTATCTTGTATCAGATTCAGGCAATGAACTAGGACACCAGTGGTTGCAAAGCATCTTAGGGAAAGAATATAGAGTGCATCCCTGTCGAAATCTTTATTCGTCGATGCATATTGATTCTACTATTTGTTTGTTGAAACCAGGACTTGCATTGGTTAATCCATCGAGGGTCAATAAAGATAATCTACCAAAGCCACTAAAAAATTGGGATCTTTTAGTTTGCCCAGAGATGGTTAAGTACAAGTATTCTGATTTGGGTGCATTTTCTACCCCTTGGTTAGGCATGAATTTATTAATGCTTGCACCTGATTTAGCGGTGGTTGATAAACATCAATTACCATTAATCAACCTTCTCGAAAAAAATGGCATTGCAACCATTCCACTCGCTTTGCGACATGGCAGAACACTAGGAGGAGGATTTCATTGCATTACATTAGATATCAGAAGAAAAGGGAAACTTGAAGATTATGCCTAAATTAATCATTCCCAACGCATATGAACTTTATCAATCGGGCATCTCATCACTGACTCATGCTGAAATAAACGCAAGATATTTTTATAACTTGCGATTCTTATGGTTACTAGAACCCGGCGATGCTATTTTGTTGCCAAAACCGCCTACAAAAGGATTTTTATCTTACCTTGCTAAAATAAAGCAGATTGATCCTGAAACATTACATTTAGTTATCCTAGATAATAAGCACACCTCACTACATTCAGCCGCTTTGTCGGATCCCCATCTCATTTTACATTTGCAAGAAATCATGACACCTCCTGCGGAATGGAGCATACAAGCCTGTTATTTCAATCGAGAAATAGCGATGCTAACTGAAAAATTACATCTTTCAATTAATCCAGAATGGAAAGCTCTCGTAGAATCTGATTTTATTCGGCACGCTAACAGCAAAGCAGCATTTAGAAAAATGTCTATTAGCAATCATATTCCCATTCCAGAAGGCATGGTGTGCTCAACTCAAGAAGCATTGGCCACGTCTCTTAAAGCTCTTTTAAAAATAACGGAGCAGGTGATTATCAAGCAGGAATATAACGCCTCGGGCAAAGGAAATATAGGAATTAGTTTTAGCAAAAATCACCGTTTCGCTGGCATCATTAACACAATCATCCTTAAAAAAAATCAATGCATCACCAAGTTTGCTTATCAATTTTGGGCAGAGCATACGAATTCACAAAACTCACGTTTGGTTGTTGAAGTTTACTATCCCAATAAAGGAACTTTCACAGCACAATTTTTATCGCCTCCACTAGGTCAAGAACCCACGTTATTAAGTTACAGTGAAATCCTCATGGAATCACGTTGGGTTGGAGTGAAAATATCTCCCCAAATACTGTCACCCGAACAAATAAAAATACTCATAACATATTCAAAACAATTAGCATGCATCATGCAAAAAAACGGCTATTTAGGATATCTCTGTTGTGATGCTATTTTAACTGATGATGACAAAATATTATTGACAGAAATCAATGTACGGCCAGGAGCAGAAACCCATGCTTATATATTAGCACAGCATCTCTTTGGTAAAGGTTATGAAAATAAAATGATTGTGTTAACTCGCAATGGGCTGAAAACAGATTCTTTTATAAATACATACAATAAACTAAAAAACAAAAATTTATTATTACGCCATGGCGACGATACCGGCATTGTATTGCTAACTGTTGATGATACTCACTCCAAACAATTTGAATATTTAGTTGCAGCACCTAATTTGAAAATTGCTTATAACTTAGAAAAGAAATTAAGCAATCTCATCCTACCGCTCAACTAACAGAAAAAGCGCCATTGGTCACGCGTTCGCAATATGCCCAAAAAGGGTTTTTATATTCAGTTCAAAAAAAGAGACCGTGATATTAATTTGCCTTGCCAATCCATCTAGAATTCTTCTTATAGCGAAGTAAATTTTGAGGCGCGCCGAGATATTTTCTCTACCACGCACGCCACAACAATTTAGCCATTACGATGCATTGTTGCGCGAAAATTGTCGTATATCTTCTCTCTCTGCTCTCGTTTTTTTTCGCATAAGTTTCCAAACGACGGATCTCTCAACCCATAGCCGTCACTTCGATAAAGCCGTACGGGATCTGCACCGCCATATATACCAACGAAAAAATTAAACCCGGGAAGAGAATTCGCGGGACGATGAAATGCGAAATACGAAGATTTGTTCGCTAATGTGCAGCCCGATTCGTTCGGGTTGTAAAAAATTCCTCGCACATGCTGCCGCAAGTAGCCCGTACCGAGAAGCGATGCTAAATATTCTTCTACCCGAACACACCAAAACGAGCGTTGATCCAAGCTTTTATTTTTATTAAATTCATCTAATTTTCTCTCATATAATGTCCGTGCTTTCAAATAAATATTGGCATCAAACACTAGTCCTGCTTGATGTTCCGGTGTTGGTTTGACATAACGATATAGCTCATGAAGTGCAGATCGAGTCGCATCATTCATAATCTCCAAATTATTGCTATCGATGGACGTATCCTTAATCACTGCGTCAAACACCGCTTCTAATCGATTTTTGGCTTCTTCAAAATCCCAATCGTATTTAGCAATTCCACGAGGAAAAATCTCAGCGAACTGTTTTTCCTTTTCATCTTGATCCATCTCTTTAGCCATTTCTGCCGCAATTTCATATTCTTCATTCACCAGTGCAATTTGCCATGCAGTCAGGTTGACATATTGATAACGCCCTGGATTTTTATCCGCTGGAATGTTGATCGGCGCCTGACCTTCCACATAAGTACGATTCGGATGATAAATAGTTCCACGCAAGGTCAAGAACCCAGGGTCTTTTGACCAGATAGCTTTCGCTTCTGTCCATCTGCCTAGTGATGCATGATTTAAGAGTTGTCGCAATTCAATGAATACTTGCTCATACCGTTCACCCAAAAATTGATTTTTAAAAAAAGAAAGGGATCTACATGTTCTATAGAGATTGATTAAAGAAGCAGTAGAACATTCGCTTATTTTTAGCAAAATGTCATGAGGCATCGCTTCTAAGGAAGATATTTCTTTTCTGGGGTCCATGGTAAAACACCTCGGTTTGCTTGTATTTGTTATAAATGAGCGCCCATTCTGCCAAATTAGTCTTAAAAAAGAATTAAATGACAATTTTCAATAAAGTTACCGAATTGAGCCAAATGACCTGTCGCTAAATGGAGATGGTAACGGTGATCAGAATAATGAGGGACATTTAGAATCTGCAATGACATCTTTCAAAAAATGCTTGCCTTTAAAGCTAAACACCATTAAAACCCCGCCAGGCCGTCTAGGATCGCCTTATCGAACGGCCATTAACAACTTTGCGACACAACCTAAAACACACAAAACGAGAAATACTGATGCCAGTCCAAACCCAAGACAAATGCTATACGCAGCAACCTAAGTGTTTACCTATTACAGCAACCATGCAAAATGATGTGCGTGATGATTGGCAAGTTCATTTTTATGCCCTTTTAGCAACACATTTGAAGCTGAATGATTCAGAGAAAAACTATCCATTTTATGATCATAAAGCAAAAGAAGAAGTACTGGGGACAGAAAGAGAATTATTTTTTAATGAGCTTAATCGTCATGTCGGTCCAGAATCAAATTATTCATCAAAACCTCGACTACTTGAATCATTAAAAACATTGTATTGTCTCTTTACGGATCCCAAAACGACCATTGACCAAAAATCCATGATCGCCTCCAGAATCAAGGAAGATATCACCCAATGCACGCCTGGATTTGATGATCGTGTGACGACCATTCTAATCCTCTTAAATATGCCACAAAATCTAGATCAATTACTGGCGCAAGCACGCTTTCATTTAGTAGATAGGATAGCCAGCAGTATGCTGGCCAATAATGCACAGAGTATTCACGTTCATAATCGTGCAGTGTGCCTTGCCAATGCAGCTGGTTTTGGTATTTGGCCTATTAATCCCGATGATTCTTACTTGACCGTAGGAAGCGCCCATCTCTCTGATGAAGCAATAGTAAAAAATTTAAAAAAAGGATTTGATAGCGGTTTTCGCCTATTTGGCATCTTAAATTTACTCGGAGAACAAATAGAGCACTTAATCGCAGCAGAGGGTTATCACGGTAACTATGAAAAAAATTGCGGAAAAGAATATTCCTATGGAGAATATTCCAAATTCAGCAAGCTGATCAATCAATTTGTCGTCATCGATGATGATTATCAACTATTGGAAGCGGTCACGGATGATGAAACGCTGGTACCCAACGTATTTGGGATCAATTGGCAAAATGTAAAACTCGCACTGATGAAAAAATTAATCAGCGAAGATTACATCGAATTTGAGACAGGAAAAGATAAGGAAAAAGATAAAGCTGCTTTATTGACAAGCTTATCAACGCTCACTCATCATCAAGCACTGACTACGCTAATCTCTCATGATCATGAATTAGCAGCATGTTTAACCATGCTTAATAAATGGAGCGTCGAACAAAAAATAACGTTGGTGATAGCTTATCTCAATGACAAAAAACTGAATGAACAGAAAAATATTTTAGCGATTTTAGAAAATGAAATCCCTCAATTAACAGCGCAACTTATTTCTCAACCTGAATTACAACAAATTTATTTTAAGATTGCTATTCAAGAAAATGATGTTGCTGCGGTAAAACGCCATATAGAACAAGGTGCAGATATCAACATAGCATTGCCGTTATTATTTGGTGAAAATCATAAAAGTGATACTCTTCATTGGCTGTATGAAAATAAGACATTGATAAAAAGCATCACATCAGCAACTATGAATAGCCTTGTTACTTCAGGAAAATACCAAGGCAAGAGCATCGCAGAAACGTTAGTGAGCACCAAAAAAGGCCGGCAATTGTTATGGGAAAATCCGGCATTAGCGGCCATCCTCCCCAACACACTCGCTCAAGACTGGCAAGGCCTTGCGAAAATTGAAAACCACAACAAGATCACGCTTGAAGGATTTTTCAAAAAACCGCATCCTTTGGCTATCAAACTTGCGCAGCATGTTGCTTATGGAGAGATGGAACAAGCAAAAACATTACTCGAAGAAAACCCCTTGTTAGCAAAAAAGTTGCTCGCAGAAAAAGTAACGGTCACTGATTATTCTAAGCGGAAAATAAAAAAGAAAACGGCTTTTCAAATCGCCCTTTGTGCGTTAGATGATGAAATGTGCGAGATGTTAGCCAATCTAACTCACATGAGCAAAGAAGAAATGACTTCCCAATATAAAGAAAAAGATATCTTTCCAGAAGGTCATCAGAAACACTATCAAGAACAAACTCGATTTGATTTCAGTGATATCATCAATGCAATCGATAAAAGCAATAATGAAGAAGTGCAAACAGCGCTTAATCTCGTGTTACCCAATACAACCGTCCTTTGGGCCGAGCTTGAGAAATTTAGATTGTCTTTTACCAAACATTCACAACAAGAAACTGTGTTTAATCCCCAACATCTTATTGCAGCCTTTGACAGATATGATAAGAAACTAAACGACTGGGATTTGAACAAACGCAATTTATTTTGGCGACAAGTGATTGGCTTCGTACAACGTTTTTTCCCAGCGAATCTAGCGATGGATGTTGCACAGGGGCTGCATTCTCGTATTGAAGAAAAAGAAAAATCGAATCGTAGTTTCAAATTTAGATATGCCGATAAATTTATTTTTCCTCTTTCATTTGATTCTCTTTGTGGTCTTGGATATGAATATGCATCGCTCGCTGTGGGTGGGCCCGGCCGCACCAGCGCTTCGCGCGGACCTGTTGGGTGGGGCCACTCGCTTCAAAACTTATGTCGAGCAAAAATGAAAAACTTATCGAATTTATGCGACTTAGATAGAAAACGTCTCAGTATATGATTTCTTGAAATAAAGTTGATGGGAGCCAGCAGCATAATAGACTGCTGGCTTATGCCAACATCAGGAATGGTTTCAAAAAAATAGGTGTTGCTCAATTAAAAGAGGGCATTAAATACGATAAAATACCTACAGATAATATAATAACATGTTAACTATAGATAAAATAAGTAGGCATTTAACATGATGTCATCGCCTACTTAATGAAAGGTTTAGTGCTCCAAGGTGCTTAAAACCTACAATTAGTCGCTAAAATTGAATCATTAGCGCGTTCATCTTCGATTCTGTGGTGTACCTTTAAGGAATCATTTATAACATTACACTGATCACGGAAAAGATTTATATTAAAACCAAGCATCTGATTTAAATAAACAACCTCAGGAATACCAGATAAAGATCCTTTTTCTCCATGAATTAAATTAAAAAAACACTCCGCATGAGAGATAAATGAAATATCATCTTCAGATAAAAAAACTTTTGCTAAAGACCCACAAATTTCATCGAAAACACCCTTGTTTATCTTGTTTTTTTTAAAACAAAAATTCAATTTATCGTTCATCGAATTTAAAATACTATCAATTAATGATCTTAAAAAGACTTCTTCATCTTTAATATTTGCTATTGTTTTGCAGAAAATATCAACATACTCATTTCTGTTTTTAGGCTTTTTGTTTTCACCTGACTGATCAATTGCATTAAATGTTTTTTGCTTTATGTTTTTAAATAATTCTTCATTTTTATTTGCATCTTGATATGGAAATTCATTATTTAGACATTCCCATACAAAAGCTATTGCATGCGGAACATTATATTCACAAGATTCAATTTTAATATTTTTTCCAGAGAAAAAACCACCTTCTACTGGGAATTTATGCTCCATTACGTTAATTTCTATTACTTTTTTTAATTGCTCTAACATAATCTCATGCTTAAATTTGACTTGTTTTTGTTTTTCTTTAAACAACAATCGTTTTTGTAATTCACCATTTTTTATTTTATCAAAATGGAACTCCAACAAATCAATACATGCTTGAATATAATATAGGTTTCCAATTAAACCATTTCCTTCTTGATTATTCGGTTGAAAGCGAACAAGCAATTCATCCAATGTTTGTCTATATAAAGACGGTTGACGAATAGCGCATAAGTTTTTAATTTCACCCTCTGCACGAGGATTATTGCATGCCCTAATCTTGCGCAACTTATTATTTAAAATAAGCTGATCATAATAATCCAAAATCTCTTTTGAATTAAGCAGAGAAAATTTAACATCAATATCAAAAAGAAGCTCACTGATACGCTCTATTGATTCTTTTACATCAACAGGATCCTCATTGATTATTTTAGTGACCAATCTTTTATATGCCGTGAGATGATTATTTTCCAGGCATAAACTTTCGTATTGAAATTTCAAATCCTGTGAAATATTCTCGCTTGAAGATAGGTCCATCAAAACATCATTGTATTTTTTATTTTTCTTGATTGTATCAAGTTGCATTTTACTAAAAATGACGTTATTGTTTTTTGCAAAATCAAGAACAAGATTGATTTTATCGACATAAAAAGATTTTTTTAGATCACTCAACTGTGCCACAGCGCAATCCGATGCAATATAATGAATCAAGCTCAATGTGAACTTTTTTAGCAATTCATTCTCGCCCTTACCTATCAAAAACAAAACAACGGAATCATTTTCAAATTTCTCCAGCATCTCAATAAAAAAATGTTCATCATCAACGTTTCTTTTATTGCTTTTAAAGTAATCACTTAATTTTTCATTAAAAATCTGAATTTCAGAACTAGAACGCGAATGATTTTTTTGTTTGAATTCTTTAAATAAATCATCAATCAATTTAAATACTTTACTGATAAATTTAAGAAGAGATTCTTTTAAATTAATCTCATTAAAATCATTAAAATCATAAAGATCATCGAAACCATTAGTATCAACATGTAAAAGCAAGTTTATTTTTTATTTGATTTCTGAAAAAAAACTCTCTGGTGAGTTTTCTTCCAGCAAAGATAATTGATACTTAATATCAAGAATTGGCATATGGTATTTATCATTAATTTTCTCTATGAGACGATCTAATTCTAGAACAATATTAGCTAACAAATCGTTAGCTAAAAATATATTATGCAATGGATGATCTTTTAAATATCTTTTTTCAAAATCCTCTAATCGCTCCTCTTTATTTTCCCTGTGACGGTAAGCAATAAAAATATCTTCAGAAATAAATTTTATATTGATAGCGGAATCACTTTCTTGCTGAATTGTTGCTTTTTGCCATTCATTTGAATGCTGAGCACTTGCCACACAAATAACATCGTTGATAGCCACCAAGTGAAGCGCATTTTCATCAAATTTCGCTATTTTACCCGCACAATTTGTAAAATATTTCCCCGGATAAAATCCAGAACTTACGTAACTTTTTGATTCAGGCAAGCCATCCTTATTATTTAAATTAGAAAGTGATTGAAAAATAGCATCAACATCTTCTTCAACACCATTAAAATCTCTTTTCCAAGCTCGTTTATTACCTAATTTATTAATAAAGCTTCTAAAATTTTCGTCATTCTTTCCTTTAACTGTACAAAAAATAAGTTTTCTATTTTTAATGCTTTTAATATCCGAAATCAATTCGATTGGAATGCCAGAAAAAGTTTCTGGCATCACCACCCCATGAGGATTACCTTTATTTAAAGCAAATCGTTTGATTCTTGATTTTGCCATTTCAAGAACTTTACTTTTATTATTTAAATCAATAATACCAGGATAACCTTTTAAAATTGCAACCTTGATAACTAATTTACGTATCTGAGAAATTTCACGGCAAATACCTCCATCAACCGATATCATGCGATTATCTACATCATTTCCCGAGAGGTCGACTTTTAGTGAAGATTGCGCTTTTTGGACGGCTTTATTAGCTTGTGTTGATTTACCAGATCCAGACGGACCCCCGACTAATTCAATCGGCTTTTCTAGCCATTTTTTTCCTTTGTATGTTTTGGTAGAAGCCAACAAAACAGCATTCATATATGCCTTGCTATTGGCTTCTTCTTCAAGAGCTAATTGATACAATTCAAGACCTTTATTGTTTAATAATTTATTTAATTTGACCGCAGCACCCTCCGGGTTTGTTTTTTTATCCTCTAATTTAAACCCGCATCCTTCAAATTTATCAAAACCATCACTGATATAATTAACAAATTTCTCTCTAAAGAATTTATAATTTATTGTTAAATAACTTAAATCTTGAATACCTTCATTATTACGAATGTATTGGTTTACTTTATCAAAGTAACTATTTTGATAATCTTCAATCTGTTGATAAAGTTCTGCAACAACGCTTTCATCAATACCTTGTAAAATTTCATCGATTAAAATAGAATTTCCTTCATTTTCATAATCATCGATTTTATCTATGCTTATGCTTCTATCGACACTCATCAACCACCCATAATTTTTTATTAAAAATAATTTCTCAATTTTAACATTTACTCCTATTTATTTTATTAAAAAAAATTAAGCATTTTAATGTTCGAATTTCGCCGCGAAATATCCGATCGAAGCTCACCTTAACATAACCTTAAAATAGGTCGCTGTACTAAAATAAATCGTACCGAAATAGGGAGTTCGTTTACGATGGGGCTGCGGCATAAATACAGGCTGTTCGGATCGACCAGAATACACAACAAAGACTGCATTTTGAAAAACCCAATACGAGTAACATCTAACAATTAATTTTTATTATTAAATTATTTTTACAACAGTGCCTTTTTTCGGGTCGGCATTTCATCAACCACATATTTTAGCATATTTTGAAATGCCCACGGATGAGGATCGAAAATACGCAGCTTGTTATCCTCTGCGATGTTAGATTGTAGTTTATCTTTAATATTTTTACCAAATTTTTCCTGCAATACCTCCTGCACTTGCTTCAAGCTCATTGTGCTGCTCGATGAAATTGTCATCGTTACCTCACCAATTTTTTTCCCTACAACAGACTCCACGGAAACGTTCACTATGTTTTTTCCGTAACCACTCACTAATTCAAGACTCTTTAAATTATCTTGTTGATTATTGTTATCTCAGTGCTGCTGATATTCCTACAACAGACAACGGCGGGAGACCAACCATCCATTACCACAAACATCCTTCAATAAGAAAAAATTAAAGTTAATTGCTCTACGCCTCTACTGACAAAACTGACATAACCAGTTTTGTCGGTTTTGTCAGTTCACATTACTGCTACGATTACGTTTCAAATTGCAGGGGGGTTAATACCCCCAAGTTTTAATAAAAAATGATTCTTTCCAAGGGGGTATAAACCGGGGGACGGGGGGTCTAATTTGAGTCCGGTACCCGAAAACTGTCGAGACTATTCTGCCAGCGATAGGGTATAGGCACTTCAAAAAAGTAGGTATTAATCAATTAAAAGTGGGTACTAAATACTATAAAAATACCTACATACAATATAATGACATGTTAAATATAGATAAAATAAGTAGGTAATGACTGTTTTCAAGTAGGTATTAGCGTGTTATCATTACCTACTTAATAAAAGGTTTAGTGCAATGAGCTCATTAAAGACAGAATACCTCGAAAATTTAACCTTCACGGCTGAGCAAATATCTACTTTGCGTTCGCTGGGAGAATATCGTGGCAAACAGGCTCTTTTTTTCAAGCAATCACCCGAAGCGCTTAAAAGCCTGCAATTAGTCGCCAAAATTGAATCAAGTGAGTCATCCAATAGGCTTGAAGGCATAGAATTGCCGCATAAAAAAATTGAAGAACTGGTGCTAAAAGACACTGCGCCCAAAAGTCGTTCCGAACAAGAAATCGCTGGATACAGAGATGCATTAAATCTTATTCATGAATCAGGTGAGCATATGCCGTTCACAGCAAATGTCATATTACAATTGCACGGCATATTATGTCGGTATCTAGCAAATCCAGGCGGTCGTTTTAAATTAACAGATAATGAAATTATCGAAAATCATTCTGATGGTACCAAGCGCGTTCGTTTTACTCCAACAAAAGCGCATTTAACACCTAATGCAATGGAACAATTAACACAAAATTATTCTAATGCGACACAAGAAAACAAACATGACACGTTAATACTTGTTCCTTTAGCAATTCTTGATTTTTTGTGCGTGCATCCATTTAGTGATGGTAACGGTAGGATGTCACGATTATTAACATTATTGCTTCTTTATCAATCTAACTATCAAGTTGGCCGTTATATCAGTCTTGAACGAATTTTTGAGGATAGCAAAGAAAGTTATTATGAAACGCTTGAATCAAGCTCTCAGCACTGGCATTCAGATAAGCACGATGTTAGGCCCTGGTTAAATTATTTTTGGGGAGCATTATTGCGAGCTTATCGAGAATTTGAAGAGCGCGTTGGTGTTATTACAACAAGTCGTGGTTCAAAAACAGAATTAATACGTGCCGCTGTTAATCGAAAAATGGCACCATTTTCTATTGGTGATATTGAATCCGATTGCCCAGGTATAAGCAGAGACATGATTCGTCAGGCGTTAAGAAAAATGCGAGATGAAGGTGAAATCGCTGTAAGCAGTGGCGGTCGCGGTGCGATGTGGCAAAAAACATTTAAATGATATGTGCATTAGTGCATAAATTAGAGTTATTAATTGTATTATCGAAGCTGATGCGAGTATTTTTGTATGAATTATAAAATTGAATTTACGGACACTCTTTCTGAAGATACAGAAGAAAAAATGAGAAAAGACCTTGTGGAGTATGAATGCAGCCACGGCATAGACGTGAATTATAAAAAATTTGCACTTGTTCTGAAAGATGAATCGGAGAATGTACTTGGCGTACTAAATGCTTTTACAGCATTTTCAGAAATATATGTTGACGATATGTGGGTGGATAGTTCTTGCCGTGGAAAAGGGTACGGTAGAAAGCTATTACAAGAGCTTGAAAATCATTTTGAAGGAAAGGGATTTAACAATATTAATTTGGTAACGAGCACGTTTAATGCTCCGGCAAATTACAACTCTAAGTATATGATTTTATTGAGCGTCCCGGGGCGGATTCGAACCGCCGACCTGCCCCTTAGGAGGGGGCCGCGCTATCCTCTGTGCCACCGGGACAATTGGAAAAAATGCGAATAGAAAGTGTACTACAAAGATGGTGTATCGATAAAATCATTGCCGAGGGCCGGAATCGAACCGGCATGAGGTCACCCTCACCGGTTTTTGAGACCGGCGCGTCTACCTATTCCGCCACCCCGGCGGGAAGTTTAAGGCGACAAGTATAGCAGCGTGAGCAGGAAGGTCAATTCGTCTATTTAAATATCAGCTTTATCACTTCATAATCTATCCAACTTATTTCATGACGCTTAAGGAAATTCCATCATGGCCACGATAACGACCATCAACCCTACCACTGCAAACGTCATTCAAACTTATTCCTTATCCTCTGAAAAAGAAGCCGTACAAATGATTGAGCGTGCGCATCATTCGTTTTTAGCCTGGTCAACCGTTCCAATGAGTGAACGCGCAAAATATTTCATGAATGTCGCAGATATCTTATTAGCAAATAAAGAAAAATACGCAGAACTCATCACAACAGAAATGGGGAAACCATTCAAAAGCGCTATCGCAGAAATTGAAAAATGTGCGTGGGTTTGTCGACATTTCGCAGAGCACGCAGCACATTATTTAACTCCACGCACTATAAAAACAGAAATGAAAAAAAGTTATGTTGCCTATGCACCCCTTGGAATTATTTTTGCCATCATGCCGTGGAATTTTCCTTTCTGGCAAGTGTTTCGTTTTGCCGCACCGTCATTGATGGCAGGAAATGGCGCCATTTTGAAACACGCACCGATCACAACAGGTTGCGGTTTAGAAATCGAAAAAATTTTTAAAGAAGCGGGATTCCCTGACTATTTATTTCAAACCATGGTCATTGATAATGACGTTGCAGCCTCTGTGATTTGCCATCCAAAAATTGCAGCAATAACATTAACCGGTAGTGATCAAGCTGGAAAAAAAGTAGCATCCATTGCCGGTAGCGCCTTAAAAAAAGTAGTCTTGGAATTAGGCGGCAACGATCCCTATCTCATTCTGGAAGACGCCGATCTCGAATTAGCAGCAGAAGCAGTGATGGCATCACGAATGAGTAATGCGGGACAATCTTGCATTGCAGCAAAAAGACTCCTTGCAGTAAACATTATTCGCGAACCATTCCAACAAACGATTTTAGAAAAAATAAAAAAATACAACATGGGAAATCCGATGGACCCGCATGTCACACTTGGCCCACTAGCACGCGAAGATTTACGCACTCATCTGCACCAACAAATTAGCGCCTCTGTTGAGCAAGGCGCAAAAGTTTTAATGGGCGGCTTTATTCCCGATGGGATTGGTTTTTATTACCCTCCCACTGTTTTGATCAATGTCAAAAAAGGCATGCCTGCTTATCATGAAGAATTATTTGGACCTGTCATCACGTTCATTGATGTCGATGATGAAAAACAAGCCATTGAAATTGCGAATGAAAGTCACTTCGGATTATCGGCTGCTATTTTTACGAAAAACATCGAACGAGGAGAGGAGATCGCACATCATCACATTCATGCAGGCACGGTATTCGTGAATGACTTTGTTCGCTCTGATCCACGCTTACCTTTTGGCGGCATTAAAAATTCCGGAATTGGACGAGAATTAGGTGAAGAAGGAATACACGAATTTGTGAATATCAAAACAATTGGGATCAAATAAATGATTCTTCCAGTCGCTCAGTGAAGAGATAAATTTAAATTTCTACCGGATCGACATCTAACACCCACTTCACTGCATTCGCATTCATTGATTCCTCCATTTTATCCAACATCTCTTTTAAAAACGTTTGCAATGTTGATCGATGATCTGCCTTCACTAATAAATGCTGACAATGCAAGCCTTTTCGTTTTGCAAGCAATGCCGGAATCGGGCCTAATAGCGTGATCTTTTTTTCAGAAGTATCGCATAACGACTTTATTGATGTTAAAAAATCATTTGCTTTTTTCTCAACATAACTTTCAGCACGCACAATGGCAAAATAACGATAAGGCGGAAATAAAGCTTGCTCGCGTTCTGCTAATAAATTTTTTGAAAATATGGGATAACCTTGATAAATCAGCGTTTGCAACAAAGGATGTTTCGGATGTCGCGTTTGAATTAATACCGTTCCCGGTTTCTCCACCCGCCCTGCGCGCCCTGCCACTTGCAACAATAATTGCCCCATCTGTTCTGCTGCACGAAAATCGGCGCTAAATAAACCACTATCTGCATCCACCACGCCAACCAATGTTACTTGCGGAAAATGATGACCCTTCGCTAACATTTGCGTCCCTAATAAAATTGCTTTTTCTTGCGTATGAATTTGCTCCAACAAATTCTGCATGGCATTTTTGGTACGCGTATTATCTCGGTCAACACGAATAATAGGTACGTCAGGGAAGTATTTTGCCAACACACTTTCCAAACGTTGCGTCCCCACACCCACCGGTAATAATTCTTTTTCATGACATTGCTCACAGTCACGCGGCACAGGACGACGCGCATCACAATGATGGCATTGTAAACGCGCCGGCGAATGATAATAAACCATGCGCGCATCACATCGCTTACATTGCGCTGTCCACGCACAATGAATGCAATACAACACGGGTGCAAAACCACGCCGATTTAAAAATAATAAAACCTGATTACCGCTGGCAAGATGCGCAGACATCGTTTCTAATAAAGCAGGTGACAACCCTTCTTCTGTTTTTGTTTGTTTAATGTCAATTAACTGATAAGTCGGGACACACGCCTTTCCCGCACGTTGCGGTAATATTAAATGCACATAACGCTTGCGTTGCACATTATGCAACGATTCCAACGATGGCGTTGCTGATCCCAATATAATTGGAATTTTATTAATGCGCGCACGCAAAATAGCTAAATCACGCGCATGATAGCGAAAACGATCTTGCTGTTTAAATGATGTATCGTGCTCTTCATCAACAACCACCATGCCTAACTGATGAAAAGGTGTGAAAATAGCAGAACGCGTACCAATAATAATTTTAATTTCGCCTGATCGCGCACCCAACCATGCACGCAACCGTTCTTTTTCAGATAAACCAGAATGCAATGCCATCATCGTCACGGCATAGCGTGCACGAAAACGCTCAATCGTTTGCGGTGTTAAACTAATTTCAGGTACTAATATTAATATTTGCTTTCCTTCATTTAAAATTTCCATCATCGAACGCAAATAAACTTCTGTTTTTCCACTTCCTGTCACACCATCTAACAAAAAAACATTAAATTGATTTTTCGTTGCAACAATCGCATTCACCGCTTGTTCTTGCGCTTCATTTAAATTAGGCAATGTCTCTGTCACATCGGGAATCATTGTTTTTTTCGATTTTATTTCTGTTGATTTTCCTTTTCGCAATACGGCGGGCAACGCACCCATCAACACTTCGCCTAATGCATAATGATAATAATCAGCTGACCATTGACATAATTGATAAACATCGTCTGGAAATAAACTCGATTGATCAAGAATTTCAATGGCTGCTTTTAATTTTTTTTCGTGAACAGATGAATGTGAGGTGACTTCAATCAAAATGCCTATCAATTCACGTGATTGAAAAGGCACACGAACACGCACGCCGGACATCAAAGAGGAAGGATCAAACGATTCTGGCGGCAAATAATCGAACAATCGACGCAATGGCGTAGGAAGCGCAATACGCAAAATGAGAGTAGGCATGGTCATTGTTAAGCTAATTCAAAATCGGAAGAATGCGTGTATGTTATAATTATTCCGATGAATTACCTATCATTATTTCTTTTGTCATTACCTCCAACTTTCTTCAACACAGCATCTCTCACTGCAACAATCTTGCGAAGAATTTTTTGCTCCGGCCGTGGTTTAATCAATGGATTAAAAAACAAAGAAGATGAAGTATGAAAATACTCCTCTTGTTCCGGCGATTGTTCTGAAAAATAATAATTGAAAACACAACACCGTGTTGCATTACAAGTCACCGGATTAACTGCATGCCATGACCGTCGATTGGTTTCCATCACCACTAATCGATTAAAAAGACTGGGAACAATAATGCGATTTTCCACGGCTTCATCCCACAATTCATAATTCCCTCCATTTTCTAATTGCCAATCCGGTGATACATAATAAAGAAGATTGACTGTTCGATAATATTTTTTATCAATATCATGCGAATTATCTAAATGCGGATTGATGTAATATCCCTTCATCATCGCGCTCACGCCACCTGCAATACGAGAGGTATCCGGCAATTGTTTCGGGATGCCCGTGATTGCTTCAATCATCGCAATCACTTTAGGATCTTGAATGGCACGATGGAGGTCTTGCAAAAGCGCCGCGGTATGCCTGATGTGGCTATATTTTAACTTTAATTCTCCAAAATTATTTAATAATCGCATTTTATTGAATTTGGGGAATTGAGCATAAATTTCTCTAGCTATTTCAGTCGGCAGCAATTCATCCAAAACAAAATAACGCGCAACTTGAATGGGATGCTTCTGACAAAATTGATTTTTTAAAGAATCTTTCGTATTAGCCAATTTTTTGACAATCAAATCAATGAATTCAGTTTTCATGCTTGACAAGACTCCCCGCAAAATGTTCAGTATATCTTAATTTTCAACGTCTGATTTCAAGTATACTATTGAGATAGTAAATAAAACTGGCTCTTCCGGCGTTTTTGGAAGAGCGATAAAAAAATTCCCGAAAAGCAGAGGATTTGATTATGTCAGTCGAACCACAAAAATTAAAAGAAGTGCTTGAATTATTGATTAACTCCATGGTTAGGAAAGGACTTTTACCAGAAAAGCCCGGCTTGGCCGCTGAAGTGACTGAAAAATTAACAAACATCAAAGGATTAGAACTTAATAATTTAGACCACCCTGACACACTCAAAGCACTCGGAATGGCCTGCATGGCTCAAGCTAATCCCGCGAATAAGTTCGATTACACTCTTTTATTTAAGAGCCAAAAAGCATTAGACGCACTCACCCCAACCATTGTTGCTGAACAATTAAAAAATCTTTTTACTGACATGCTAGCGCTCAAGTTAAAGTTTGGACACGATAAACAGTTAGAAAAAGCGCTAGATAAAAATTTAGTACTAAAGCAATTAAATAACATCGCGTCAAAAATATCAGAAAAATTATTTGATAAAAAACAAAATGATTCTTTCCTGAATTTGTGTGCTGGTTGCCTTGATGCAGCCAATGATTTGCGTTTTCAATTTTATGGTGGCAGCGAAGATCGTGTCGTCTCACAATTTGTTGGTAATTTGATTGGAGCCGTTGATCTTACCGCAGAAAAAGGGGCTTTTTTTATGAATTTTAACGATGATCCTGCCACACCCGACCCCTTAGCAATGAAAACACTGGAAGTCATCAATGATATTGTGAGCAACCCCGCCAATCCAAAAGATACGTTGCTGGAAGTCCTCATGGAATCGCTCTCTCCCAACAAATCACCTCAACTGAAGCCTCCAGGATTTAACATTCCAGGATCATCGAGTTAAGATTTGCCGAATTTTCCCCAGGGATTCTGCTTCCCTCTAACCTCATTCCTCATTATGATATCCCCCTTTTATTCCCAGCGAAAATAAGGAAGATGTCATGCATAAAGTTCTGGTGATGGGGGCTGGTAAAATTGGCTCATTAATTGCGTTTCTACTTTCTCAGTCAAATAGTTATTCCGTTTATTTGGCCGACATACAAGAAGACAATCCTCATGTACGAGGATTGCACTCACTCCCACATTTTAACTATGTGCAATTAAATGCAAATAATCCGAATGAAATTATGCATTTTTTAAAAGAAAATCATGTTGAAGCTATTATTTCCTCACTGCCTTATTATTGTAATATTCCCATTGCGAAAGTCGCCGCTGAATTGCACTTGCATTATTTCGACTTAACAGAAGACGTACAAACAACCGATACTGTTTTGGAATTAGCAAAAAAAGCAAACAGCGCTTTCGTACCACAGTGCGGTTTAGCTCCTGGCTTTATCAGCATTATTAGCAATCATTTAATGCAACATTTTTCTACATTGGATACGGTCAAAATGCGTGTCGGCGCATTACCAACGAATGTCAGCAACGGATTACAATACTCACTGACATGGTCGACCGATGGCCTAATCAATGAATATGGCAATACTTGTCAGGCGGTGCAAGAAGGCAAGCCGGTTGATTTATTACCATTAGAAGGATTAGAAGAAATTAATATTAATGGATTAAAATATGAAGCATTTAATACTTCCGGTGGCATTGGTAGTTTAGCAAAAACATATGAAGGAAAAGTCCAACAGCTGAGCTATAAAACAATACGTTACCCAGGTCATTGCGAAAAAATAAAATTCTTAATGAATGATTTAAAATTAAACGAAGATAGAGACACCTTAAAACGCATTTTAGAACGTGCTATTCCAAAAACATTGCAAGATGTGGTGTTAGTATATGTGTCAGTCACAGGATTGCAAGGCGATCAATTTGTAGAAGAAAATTATGTGAAAAAATTCTATCCCAAAAAAATGGGCGATCATCATTGGTCTGCGATTCAACTAACCACTGCTTCAGGTATTTGCAGCGCGCTTGATTTGGTTTTACACAACCCTGAAAAATACACGGGTTTTGTGCGACAAGAACAATTTTCACTGGATGATTTAATCACGAATCGCTTCGGAGATTATTATGCTTCATAAAGAAATAAGGAACACACACATGGATCTCTTAACTTCACTTCATCTTCATTCACAAAATAGCGGTGCGAGCACAAGCTCGCATTGGTGGTCAGATCACAAAACAAATGGCGAAATCATTTCATACAATCCAACAACCGGCGAACCCATTGCGGCTGTTTATCGTGCATCAACGGATGATTACGAACACATCATGAAAGAAGCACAAGACGCTTTTTTATCTTGGCGCAATGTCCCTGCACCCAAGCGCGGTGAAATTGTTCGTGCAATCGGGGAAGAATTGCGTCATTGCAAAGATTTCCTCGGCAGTCTTGTCTCATTAGAAATGGGAAAATCAAAACAAGAAGGCGATGGTGAAGTACAAGAAATGATTGATATGGCTGATCTCGCTGTTGGGCAATCACGTATGTTATATGGTAAAAGCCTGCACTCTGAACGACCGGAGCATCGCATGTCTGAACAATGGCATCCATTAGGTGTTGTGAGTGTCATCAGTGCATTTAATTTCCCCGTGGCTGTCTGGTCATGGAATGCATTTATTGCAGCCATTTGTGGCAATACCGTGATCTGGAAGCCTTCACCGAAAACTGCGTTATGCGCCGTGGCCGTGCAACATATTTGTAATCGCGTATTAGATCGATTTGGTTATCGCGGTATTTTTTCACTCTTTATTTCCGACGACAATCACCTTGTCAAACGAATGGTAGAAGACACACGCATTCCGCTAGTTTCTTTCACCGGATCCAGTGCCGTTGGACGCGAAATTAATGCCATGGTAGCACAACGATTGGGGCGCTCTCTTTTAGAATTAAGTGGCAATAATTGCATTATTGTGGATGAAACAGCCCACTTACCATTAGCGATTCCCGCGATTGTTTTTGGTGCGGTTGGCACAGCAGGTCAACGCTGCACAACCACCAGACGACTTCTCATTCATGAATCCATTTATGATAAATGCATTCAGGCCTTAATTGCCGCTTATAAAAAAATTCACATTGGTGATCCACTCGATCAAAAAAATTTGATGGGACCCTTGATTGATCAACAAGCGGTTGATCAATTCATGAAATCTGTCGCAGAAGCAAAAAAATCCGGTGGCACTATTTTATTTGGCGGCAAAACGATTGAACGTGCGGGATTTTTTGTCGAACCCACGTTAATTGAAGCAGAAAATCATTGGGATATTGTACAACACGAAACATTTGGTCCCATTTTATATGTCATGAAATTTAAAACACTTGATGATGCGATCAATATGCAAAATGAATCCCGTTTTGGGTTATCTTCCGCAATCTTTACTCAAAATTTACAACATGCTGAACAATTTCTTTCTGCGCGCGGCAGTGATTGTGGTATTGCCAATGTAAACATTGGCACATCCGGTGCTGAAATTGGCGGCGCATTTGGCGGAGAGAAAGAAACAGGCGGTGGACGAGAAGCCGGATCAGATGCCTGGCAAGCTTATATGCGCAGGCAAACGAACACGGTCAATTGGGGAAAAACATTGCCGTTAGCACAGGGAATTAAATTTGACATTGGGTAATTAAAACAGATCCGATGTGTGGTTTAATTTCATAGACAATCAAACGCTCCAATTTAAATTATTTTGGAGCGTTTTGTTTGACAAGCACTGATTATGAAAGTTTTTTCGTTGTTTATAATGGCAACTTAATTTTAGAGGGCACCGATCTCATCCCCAGTTCCTGTTGCTTATCATCCGTTGAAATAGACTCGATATATTCCGCGTCTTGATTGACACACCACACATTGTAACAACGTTGATCAGCAAGAATATTTTTAACTGTCAGCATCGCCGTCATCATCGCATGATCTTGATTGTTGTATTTATGCATTCCATTTCTTCCCACTAAATATAATGAAGGAAAGCGAGCTTCTAATTCTAAACGAATTTTTTCAACATGCGCTTGATAGTGATGATCATAAACGGGGTATGCTTTGGGTTGTCGCAAAACATAACCATCCACAACATCTTCTTTCTTTGCTAATCCCAACTTCATCAATTCCGATGTCGCTTTTTCAATTAAAAAATCATCTGCTGCAGACCAAAGATGATCTTCTGAAAAACAAAAATATTCCATGCCATAACAAGACATTGTCGGATCAGGAACCATGTCTGGCGACCATGATTTGAAATTTTGAATGCGCGCAACGTCCACATGGGGATCGTGGATATAAATCCAATTATCGGTGAAAGATGAATTTTCTTTTAGCATTAAAACAACAATCATAAAATCTCTATAATGTAATTGCTTCGCTGCGTGAACAACTTCAGGTGAAATAGCAGAAGAAAAATAATCAACAACCAACTCCCTCAAAGGCGCTGAAGAAATGACATGAGTGGCATTAATCGTATGCACCTCACCCTTTTCATCTTGATAATGAACACCCCATTGATTTGATTGTTTGTCAAATTCAAGATGATTCACCCTGCACCCCAACAATACATCCCCATGATATTGCCGAATTTTATCCGCGCACGCTTCCCACAACATGCCAGGGCCTTTGCGTGGATATCGAAAAGAATCAATTAACGTTTTAATAACTTTTTTATTTTTTTTCTGCGGAAAAAAAGCATTTAAAATAGCCGACGTGAGCGACAACCCTTTAATACGTTGCGCAGCCCAATCAGCAGAAATTTCATCGCAAGACATTCCCCACACTTTTTCGGTATATGTTTTGAAAAAAATAGAATAGAGACGCTTTCCAAAATGATTAGTGACCCAATCAGCAAAACTAATCGGCTTTGCGATCGGAAAAATCTTGACCTTCAAATAAGACAACACACACCGCGTTGATTCTATGATCCCTAGTTTTTTTAATGCATCGAATGCTTTCAATGGATACGCAAAATAATTTTTATTATAAAAAATTTGCGATGATCGCCCACGTACTAGCAAATCATTCGGCAATATTTCAGACCATAAAGCTTCGACTTCTTGTGACTTAGAAAAAAATCGATGCCCGCCAATGTCAAAACAATATCCTTTATATTGGATGGTTCGTGCAATACCTCCCACATAGTGAGGATCTGCTTCTAACAGCGTGACGGAAATATTTTCTTTTGCCAACAAATAACCCGCGGTCAATCCGGCAGGACCCGCACCAATGATTACAATTTTTTTCCCTAATGTCATGATTTATCCTATGAAGCATAAAAACATTTCTTTTTCCCGTTGATATTTAAAAATTTACATTCATAAAACAAACGAGGCACAATATCTACAAAATACTTATTCGAAATAGTAGTCGGCAGGGGAGGAGACAATTTCAACCTAAAATAATCCGCCGCCACATATTCGAATCGATGATTATCTAGATGAATAATAGTGTCAGGATAAATTTTTTTCCCATTAATGATAAGAGGAAATTTACTTTCCACTTTGTAATCACCCATGAATTTAACATCTATGTTATGTTTCCCAGAAATAAATTCGGGGGCATAGATATAAACATTCCCCCACAAGTGTTCATAATTCGCATTTAAATAAACTTTCAATCCCGGCACTTTTTCCATGAAAAAAGTATGAACGTATACTTTAACAGGATGTTCTTTCATATCATCAATCAACTTTTTGACGGTAACATTAGGGTCTAAATCCAAAGAAGATAACATCATTTTTTTCAAATGCTCATTGGGAGAATTTAAATAAAGAATGTTTTGATACAAAAAACTATTCCCAGACATCGCTTGTTTTTTATTAAAAATTAAATCAACACCCGCAACATAAGTGCTACCATCTTTCGTAAGATCATCCACCAACTCAATCGTCTGCTTTTGATAAAGATAGCCGTTTTGCGGAGGAACCGGAACCATTTTTTCATAGCCATACAAGACTAACGTACTTAAAAATAAAATATAAAAAGTATGGTAAAAAAGGGTAACCAATAAATGTTGATTAGGTGAATAAGGTCGAAAAATTTGATAGACAAACAAACCTAAAATAAATGTTAATGACCACAAAGCAAGATCAATATAATTAAAAATAGGAACGATAACAAAGACAGACACCAAGATTAGCTCACAAATAATCATCAATAACACAAACTCACTTAACGTTACCGAAAGCTTAGGTGCTTGCATGGTTTTTCGATTATTTTCATACTTAAAAAGATCATCTACCCAATTGAAAAAATCTGAATAAAGTAAAAGAAGAGCAGGAACAACCGATACAAGGTGATAAAAAAACAATTGCTTATACGTTAACACAAAAATCAACAGCATAGTGGCATAACAAATAACAAAAAAACGTTGCTTTTGTTGGCTTGGCCGGGGTGTAATAAAAATCGTAAATGCGGCTACTAGCCAGAGCATTAAATAAAAGGGATCGTTAAGCAAAATAAAAACAAAATCAACGAGTCCATTATTGTAAATATCTATATTAAAAACAATCATCGCTTCATATAAAAAACTATTGATAACAGAGTGAAAACCACCCACCAATGACCACCCACCGATATAAAGGCTTACCACCCCTAAAAATGAAAAATTATAAATCAAAATATTTCTAAGCCCAGAGAAAGATCTGACAAAAAGACACCAGGTAGCGAATAACGCGAAATCACTCGCACATAAATACCAAAGCGTTTTTTGTGACACAGAAAATGCAATGCCCAATAAAATGCCTGCCTTGATATACCTTTCTTCCAACAGAAGCAAAGCCGACATCAAGGAAAACCAGTAAGCGAGCATATCTAATCGTATGTCATTACTGATATTGATAAAAAAATAAGTTGATATTAAAAACAACACGCTCATCAACACGGCTTTATATGAATAAAAACGCGTCAACCAAAGTGAGCAGACGAATAACAAAATAGCATTAATACCTGTAACAAAATGATGCGTCCAAACGAATATATAAAAAGGATCTTTAATAAAAGAAACCGGTAACAAAATAAAATAATAGGGAATCACGGATTTATAAGGTGAAAAATCACGATAAGGAACCCACACTCGATATTTCTGATAAACCGTATGAACAAACCAAAAATCGTCTGGCGATATCATCGTATGATAGTTAAGATAAATCTGTAATAGAGCAAAAAAGCCGATTATTAAAAAAAAAGTTAAGGCTATCTTTTTATGCCTAAATGACAATTTATCAAACATAGTTCCATCCCTATGGACTTCAAGCAAAGTCTTTTTTGAATTTTTCCTTTATTTTCGGAAAAGCGTGAAAATTATCCAACAAACGATCGACTTCTTTTTTCCAAGCGCGATGTAATCCCGATAAAGATAAATGCTCTGCCGCACCGTCTAAATCGATTAACACGGGTTGCTCGTTTTCATCGATCAAAATATTCGACATTTTCAAATCACCATGCGTGATTTCTAATTTAGCAACATTCTTTAATAAACGAACAATGCGCTTAACCATCGCCGACATTTTTTCTTCATCTCGATGATAGCGAAAGAAAAAAGCACTTGCTTGTTCACCATTCACATATTCCGTCACATAATAAGATTGACCGCGAAATCCTAAGATGTTTTTTTCGATATAAGCAGCAGGTTTTGCTGTCGACAAACAAAACAATTTCAACTTCTGAGCTAAACGCCACGATGTTTGCGCGCGTGTTGGACGCAAACATCGACGCAATCGATGCCAACTGTTTTTTAAATTGTACCGTTTGACAACATAATCACGCTGATCCAGCGTGATTTTTATCACCGTGGATGATCGTCCATTTTTCAACATCACCATGCTGGGATGTTGAAAAGCCATTTCTGGATCATCTAAAAATGCCATGAAGGCAGAAGAAGCATATTGCCTATCATACATCACCTGCATCCAATTTTTTTTTCTGACAGCAAAATCTGTGCTATCTCTGAAAATTTTCTCTTCGAATTTTTTCCAACGTATCTCATTCCAACGCTTGATTGAAAAAAATAATTCTCTTTTATCTTCCTCTTTGATCAACCAACCACGGGATTTTGCATAAAAGTTAAATAATTTTTCTTGCTCCACCTCAACCCCTACTCCCAACTGCGAGAGAAATAAAGCAAGGTGATTCAAGCTCATTTTTTTCGATAACAAAGGTTCGCCATACTCAACATCCGCACCATCCAGCGTATAAATTTTCTTACCTTTCAATAAAAAATTCTTTAAATGCAAATCCTGTTGCAAAATGCCGAACACATGTTGCGTTGCCAATTCAACAACAATAGACTTCAAAACAGCTGTTATTTCTTCCATGTTTTTTTTATTTCGCCAAATATCGTCTAAACTAACCGCACCTTCGATGTATTCAAACATGACCACACAAGTACGGCCATCTTGACTCTTTCCTGTGTGCAACAAGGCAGGCGTAGGAACATGATGTTCTTGCAACAATCGAACGCCCGCTAGTTCTTTTTCCATGTATCGCTTTGATTGCTGTTCTGCAAAAAAAAGTTTGGCTACCACTTTTTTTCCAGACCAAGTACCCATCGCCACTAAGCGCTTCTTGGGAATTAAACGCAATACTTTTTCTGCTAAAAAAACGGAACCATCGTCTAAATAAAATTGAAATGGCGAATCAAATGCAAACTGCGCTGCATGCAATTGTTTCCAAGTCAGCGTAATGGGTTTGCCATCACACGGTGTGGTCACGATAATTTTCTCCACGTTTTTTTACCTTTTCCCAAAAAACACGGTGCGAACAAATAATTTCACGCAAGGATACATTGTGATAAACCTTCATAAAACGATATAAATCGCGCTGCGTCAAGATGATTTCTTTGCTTGAAAAATACAAGGCCGCTAAATCTTTAATGATCCAGCGGAGCGGTGTTTTCGTGCGCCATTGCGCGCGGTGTAAATCGATCAGATATAATTGAATGGGTTGTCTTACATTTTCAAGACCGTCCGGAATGCTCAACAAAAAATGACACAAATAAAAATCTCGATGATTCAAGCCATGTTGATGCAATTTGCGCGCGATCAAAGCGATTTCTTCAATCAACCAACGCTTTAATTGAAACGAAGGCGGATTGGTTGGCCATTGTTTAATGAGATCTTCAAGGCTAATCGTTGAAGCCAAGTCTTCCAATAAAATAAAGGATTGTCGATAAGCAGGATGCCACCCTCGTTCTCCATAAGCAAAAATTTTCGGCACAGCAATATGCAAAGATTGACACTGTTGAATTGCCTCCCATTCATTTTTTGCACCCAAAATTGGCAAGCGTCCTTGCAATATGTTTTTAAAAATTTCTTTCCAACCCACGCCAAAATGCTGCTTAATAAAATAAGTTTGATCGCCTAATTGAATACGCTGCGTTAATCGATTTTTTTGCTGACGAAAACATTTCCCTTGTAATTTCATCAACTGATTAAAAGCTGTGGCATTTGAAAAAAAAGATTTAATGTGACGATGTAAATATAAGTCCACGTTTTCGCCCCATTTGTTCGATAAAATCGGCTGCCTTCATCGGCATGCTATATAAATCAGCTTGATTCGCGTAGGTTAACGCATTCCTGCGCCACAACGCTTCTTTCGATGACGTTAACATCCATTGCAATGCTGCATTTAATTCAGCTTGCTGAAAAGGTGAATGCAAAACAATGCCGCTATTGGCTTCACGGATATAATGTGCATAACCGCAATGGTCGATGGTTAACACAGGCAAACCCGCGACCAATGCTTCCAATAATACCGTGCCTGTATTTTCATGATACGCAGGGTGCAATAACACATCAGCTGCTAATAAAAAATCGGCAACATCATCACGACCTCCGAGAAATCGCAACTGTGAATCAATCTGTAAACGACGTGCTAATCGTTCGAAATAACGAGAGTCATCTTGCCCAATCACAAATAATTGACAACGTTTTTTTAATGCAGCGGGCAAAGCAGCTAACGCCATGATGGTTCGATCTAATCCTTTTGTTTTAAATCCTGAACCAACCATTAATAATAAATAATCATCCGGCGCCACATTTTCCATTTGGCGAAGCACATTGCGAATTTCTCCCGCATGCGCAGGCGCGATACGATCGCGCGCAATACCCGGCGGTAAAAGATGAAATCGTTCTGCCTCAGTTTGATAATAAGAAATAAAAACCGGTTGCTGCAAAGGAGAAATCAACATGATTTGCGTTGCTTGACCTTTCATAAAAACAGCTCGCTCATTCGCTAACCACTGCCGATAACGCGGCAAACATCGATAAAAAAAACGACGTTGCTCACGTATCCGCGCTTGATAACAAACATCGGCTGCATAATACACATCCAATCCTGGCATTTTATTAAATCCAATGATTAAATCATGCGGGTGATCACGCCATTCTTGTTGTACTTGCTGAATAAATGAAGCGCAACGTGTGTGGTTTTGCAACCCTCGTGGTTTGATTAGATGCACATTAAATCCTGCGGGACAATCACCTTCCCAACTCATGGTATAAACATGAATCGTATGGCCACGCTGCTGACACGTTTCAGCAATACGCAAAAAATCGCGCTGCAAACCGCCGTAGGGAAAATATTTAAAGAGACAAAAAGCTATATTCATATTCATTTATATATAAAAAAATTTTATGCTAAGCTCACTTCGCTTTACTTTTCAAAAGCAACGCGTTAGCTTTCAATTGTCAACAGACCCCAAGATGCCTAAGGATAGTAACATGCCCTTTCTTAAAACCCTATTTGCTTTAGGATTGATCATCCCACTCGTCGCATGCACCCAATCAAAAACAAATTATTATACACAAACCGTGCAAAGCTGGCAGGGCGGAAATATTTACTCGCTAATGAAACGTTGGGGAATGCCGGATAATCGCATGCAAAGCTCTTCAGGAAATAGAGTGTATCTCTATAAAACAGAAAATTATCATGCCAACGCGGCCCCTGTTTCACCCACCGTGGGTGTTCATTTTACGCCAGGCGGCAAACCGCTGCTCACCACCACCCCCAATCCTGACGCTGCCTGGAATCGTGGCTCCTCCCTTGCTTGCATCGTCGCATTTGAAACAGATCCGCATGGGAAAATTATCAACACACAAATAGCAGGGAGCGGTTGCTATGGAAGTGAACATTTTGCACGCAAAATGGGGAATCCGAATTCATGAGAATGATCCCTATTTTTAGCCTATTTATCTGGTTATTTTTTTTGAATGTCGCCATCGCAAATGACGCGGATGATACGGCTGACAACAGCAGCATTGATCGCACACCTGTTTATCGAATTGATCATCATCTTGAGCTCACCTCAGAAACCACCTATCACAATAATAAAAAAATGAATATAAAATCGGTTTATCCGCAATTAAGTAATGACGCATTTAATGAAGAAGATGAAGAAAATGTAGATCATTTTAATCAATTAATCACCGAGATCGTGCAAGATGAAATTACAAAATTTAAAAATCAATCAAATAATTTGCATTTTTCTAAACACAACATGCCTAAATCATTGCCGAAAAGTAGTTTATTCATTGATTATGATACGTCAGTGATTAAATCAGAGGAAGATCATCTCATTAGCATTCGTTTTACCATGCAAGCTTATATCACTGGCATGGCACACCCTTATCATTATCATCGTGTTTTTAATTTTAATTTAGAAAGCGACCAGGAAATTCAACTCTCTGATTTATTTATTCCAGGATCAGATTATCTTTCATTATTATCAAATTACTGTCGAGAAGTGTTGTCAAGACGATTAGCCAACAAACAAATGATTGCCAGCGGAACAACACCGCAAGCAGAAAACTTTGCGCTTTGGAATATCAAACCAACCGGTATTTTAATAACGTTTGAAGAAGCCAACGTGGCACCCTATGTGAACGGCGCACAAACGGTGCTTGTTCCTTATTCTATTTTAATGTCAATGATCCCGCCCGACTCACCCGTTGCTTTTTGTGCAGAACATCCCAAAAAATGTGTCGCCAATAAATTATTCACGGGAGGATTTATCGACGAAGCACTCATCAAGACGCAGCACCGTGCTTTCAATCCACTCTTTAGCTAACGCTAAAATTTCTTCGGGCGTACGACCGTGGCTTTCAATCAAAGGACCAATCACCACGCGAATAGTGCCAGGGCGCTTGATAAATTGACGTCGTGGCCAAAAACGTCCTGCATTATGCGCAACGGGGACAACAGGATATCCTGTGGCAGCCGCTAAGCGCGCACCCCCTAATTTATAATGACCCACTTTGCCGGCTGGAACACGTGTTCCTTCAGGAAAAACTAAAATCCATCGACCTGCTTCTAAATTTTTTTTCCCTTTTCGAATGATTTGCTGCATCGCCGACGTTTTATCGCTTCGATCAATCGCAATGGGTCCTGCTAAAGCCAATCCCCAACCAAAGAAAGGAACCCACAATAATTCTTTTTTCAAAATCACTGCCGGATTGTGAAAAATAATCGGTAAAAAAAATGTTTCCCACGTGGATTGATGTTTACTAAGGACCACACCTACGTTACCTTTTGGAAGATGCTCTAACCCTTCAACTTGATAATCGATATGACAAATAAAACGCAGCACTTTCATATAAAACGATAAAAAAGCGCGTATCATGGCGTGTCGCGTTTTTAATGGGAAAGGAAAAGCACAAACCACTAATAAACTATAAATAATAATCGATACTACCGAATAAATTGAAAAAATCAGCGAACGAATAAACAAATTTAAATTTGAATAGGATTGTTTATGCATGGCGATTTCTTTGAAAAGATAAGACATAATCAACGGCACTTGCCAAATCTGGAAAATGTGGAATCGATAAGAGATCAGGATATTTTTCTAAACACGCTTGCCCTTTTCCTGTTTGTACTAATATCGGCAAACAATTCACTGCATTGGCTGCCTGCACGTCAGAAAAAGAATCCCCAATAAAAAATGTGCTCGATAAATCCATGCGATATTTTTCTTGCATGGCATATAACAATCCCGGCTGTGGTTTACGACAATGGCAATGATCATCTGGATGATGTGGGCAGAAAAAAATTTCTTCAATACAACCACCAACCGATGCCAACTCACGCATGAATTTTTCATGAATTAAATCCAGCATGGGCACATCGTAATAACCGCGTGCAATACCTGATTGATTCGTCGCCACCACCACACGAAAACCATGGCGATTTAATTCAGCAATCGCTTGCAAGCTGCCAGGAATCGGCCGCCATTCTTCAGGCGATTTAATATATTCGTCCGAATCAAAATTAATCACACCATCACGATCGAGGATGACGAATGACATAAAAGAAATACTCATCAATCAAAATAATTCGTGAAAGTATAGAGGAGCAAAGAAAAGAAATCATCCCCTTGCCCCGCATAACGGGGCAAAGAAGGATGCAAAACCTCAATTAGTTAGATCTGACCAATTTAAATCTGAAACAATTTAGTCAAATTTGTAAACGAGGCCAAGATTAAATGAATCAGTACGTGGCTTAACACTCATACCGTCGTTAAAATTAATTGCACGGTATTGGGTGTAATCGTATTCAGCACGAAGATCCACATTCTGCGTCAAGCTGGTTTGAACACCTAAACCCAACTGGCCACCTGTGACGGTATTTTGCGCCGAAGCAGCACTGGAGAAAACGCCAGAAGTAGCTGATAGCTTAGAATCAAAACGTGAACGAACGAGACCTGCACGGCCATAAAGCATGGTGTGATCGCTTAACATCAAGCCTGGAATCACGCTAACACCGTAACCATACTTGTTAGTCATGCTGGTTTTGATTTCTGTTGAGCCACCCAATACTTTTACTTCAGATGATGTATTCGTTAAATCAGCAAATACTTCACCACCCAGATAAATATTCTGGCTAACTAACGCACCGTAACCAGCGAAAAGATTACCGATAGCATTACGGCCACCGAAATCAACACTACCGCTGAGAGGTGATAAGTTGTAGCTGGTATTGTAATTAGCGCTGTTTACACCAAGACTAGCACCAACATATGGCGCACCATTAGCAAAAGCAACCGTTGCGGTTGATGCTAAGATAGCACTTGCAACAACAAACTTCTTTAACATATCTCACTCCTAATTTTTGTTGGACTTTTTGACATCCTTTTTTACCCATTCTCATCCGGAATTTTTAGAGAACCGGCGGGATGTTCTTCTATCTGCGCATCCATGAATACAGCTCATGAGCAGTACCCAGATACAAAGTTCAGGCGAATCATATCTTAGATTGAATACATATTCAACATTAGATAACCGATTGAAAGAATGATGATCAAAGACGAGAGGAACTTAAAAAAACGACTGCAAAAAAACCGACCTATGCCTGTCAAAAAACAAAGCGCTCTTTATTTTTTTTTGCCTATATCGAATGGAACAAATACTTCATTAATTTGTCGAGCAACACGAATAAAAGTGGTTCGTTTAGATAATTCCTTCAGACGATGCGCTCCTACATAAGTGCACGTAGAACGTATACCGCCGAGAATATCTAGAATGGTATTCTTAACAGGACCGCGGTAGGGGACGTTGACAGAACGCCCTTCGCTGGAACGATAATCAGCAACAGTACCATGATGTCGCTCCATGGCTTCCGTCGAACTCATGCCATAAAACCGCTTAAACTTCCTTCCATTCTCTTCAATAATATCGCCCAAACATTCATCATGCCCCGACAACATGCCGCCTAGCATCACAAAATCAGCACCAGCCGCAAACGCTTTAGCAACATCGCCCGGCGTCACACATCCACCATCAGCACAGACTAGCCCACCCAGTCCATGAGCAGCATCGGCGCATTCGATAATAGCGGAGAGCTGCGGATAACCCACACCTGTTTTTTCACGCGTTGTACAGACTGACCCTGGGCCAATACCAATCTTCACAATATCTGCACCTGACAATAACAACTCTTCAACCATTTCGCCTGTCACCACATTGCCCGCCATAATCACGGTCTTCGGAAATTTTTCGCGCAAGTGTTCAAGAAAAGATACAAAACGCTCGGTATAACCATTCGCCACATCCAGACAAATAAAAGGCATGTTCACGAGGTGCATGATGTCATCTAATTTTTCAAAATCTGCTTCCGTAATGCCTAGCGATACAAAACAAGACGGCAAAACAGAGCCTTGTTCATGAATAAATTTTTTCCATTCGTCTATCGGGTGAAATTTATCTAATGCAGTGAGCAAATGATGTTCTGACAAAACTCTCGCCATCTCAAAAGTACCGGTATGATCCATATTCGATGCAATAATCGGGATCCCTTGCCAAATTGTTTGCGTGTGCTTAAAACGAAATTCTCGGTCCAAACTCACATCAGCACGCGTTTTTAAGACACTGCGTTTAGGGCGAATTAAAACATCACTAAAATCTAATTTCACATCGTGTTCAATACGCATGAGATTCCTTGGCTTAATCTTTGTTGATTATGTCATGCTAGACTTGGTGAAAGTAATTTACAATGGCAAGCTAGCTTTACCAGCTCAATCCCCTCAAATCATTTCCGCAAACGCGCATAATAAAAACCATCCATTTTATTTTCACCTGGTAACAGTTGCCGACCCACTTCGCATGCAAGCCCCCAATGTGCTTTGATTTTTTCTTCTCTGACTTCAGGATGCAATTGAAGAAAAGCTTGCATCACCTCCACGTTTTCTTCGGGAAAAATAGAGCAAGTCGCGTAAACCAATAATCCACCGGGTTTTAATAATGGCCACAACGTTTGTAATAATTGCAATTGTGTTTTCGCTAAGGCACTGATGTCTTCCGGTTGTCGCAATAATTTAATGTCGGGATGACGACGAATCACACCACTCGCTGAGCAAGGCGCATCTAATAAAATGCGATCAAACAATTCGCCATCCCACCAATGCTCAACACGCAAGATATCATCGCAAATACAGTGCGCTTGCAATTTTAAGCGCGTCAAATTTTCTTTGATGGACAATAAACGCTTTGCATCTTTATCAATGGCAACAACGGATAATAAGGCCGGTTCTATTTCTAACAAATGCGTTAGCTTACCGCCTGGTGCCGCACAAGCATCTAACACACGCAACTCTTTTTTCAATTCCATTAACGGTGCCGCTAACTGCGCTGCACCATCTTGGACAAACACATCGCCCGCAGCAAAACCAGGCAAAGCTTCGACTGAAATAGGTGTTTCGATAATGACACCGTCATCTGTTTCAACAATCGGAGACGCTTCTAACGATTGCGCTGACAAACAAGCCAAATAATTTTCTCGCGAAATGCGTTGTCGATTCACTCGCAACGAAAAAGGAGGATGCTCATTATTCGCCTGTAATATGGCTTGCCAATGATCAGGCCACGCTTCTTGGATCGCATGAATCCACCAAGCCGGATGCGCATACTGCGCTTCAATTTCTGAAGAAATGGATGATTGAATTTCTTCATGACGACGCAAATATTCACGCAAAATTGCATTCACCAATCCTTTCGCCCACGTTTTTTTAAAGGCCGAAGCAGCATTCACTGTTTCAGCCACCGCTGCATGCGGAGGCACACGCATTTCTATGAGCTGATATAAGCCCACCAATAACAATGCATGAATGTCACCGTCTTTTTCTTTCATCGGTTTTTCTAACAAATGACTTAAAACAACATCTAATCGAGAATAAAATCGACATACGCCATAACAAATGGCTTGAATAAATGCACGATCACGCGCATCGTGGATCGATAACAAATTGTGATCTAATCGTTCTGATAAAGATGAACCATTCGTCACATCATTAATAATTTGTGCCGCAATAAAACGAAGAGAAGTTTTCACCAATACTGCCTCAAATAAAATGCTCACCCACTTTTAATTCATCGCGTCTTGCATTAAAAAAATCAGCCGCTGTCATCCGTCGACCGCCTGGCAATTGTATTTCGAGCAAACGCAACACGCCTTTCCCTGTCGCCACATCGATGCCTTCGTGTGATGCTCGCAGCAACGTACGCGGCGTGATGCCTTGCATTACATCAATCGCTTTCGCTTGCCAAACACGTAAATTTTCGCCTCGCCACGACGTATAAGCAACGGGCCAAGGATTAAAAGCACGGATTTCACGGTCTAATTCGACAGCAGGCCGCATCCAGTCAATGAGCGCCTCTTCTTTGCTGATTTTATGCGCATAAGTCGCTAACGCTTGATCTTGTGGCTCAGGTTGAAGATGGCCTTGTTCTAACCTATTCAATGTTTCCACTAAAAGAGAAGCCCCTAATTTTGCCAATTGATCATGCAATGTCTGTGAAGTCTCATCCGCCGCCAAAACATACTCTTGCTGCAAAAGAATCGGACCCGTATCTAATCCCGCATCCATTTGCATGATGGTGACGCCACTCACCGTATCGCCTGCATAAACAGTGCGCTGAATAGGTGCCGCACCACGCCAACGTGGCAACAAAGAAGGATGAATATTAATACAACCCCATTTCGGTAAAGATAAAATAGCTTGCGGTAATAACATTCCAAATGCAGCAACCACCATGACATCCGCATCCCACGCTTTTAATTTTTCTTGCTCAGCATGCTCTTTCAATGAAGTAGGTTGACAAATAGGAAGATGATAAGTGTTTGCTAATGCTTTTACTGGACTCGGCTTTGTTTTCAATCCCCGACCGGCAGGACGATCAGGCTGCGTATACACAGCCAAAACATGATGAGACGTATGAATCAAAGCTTCTAATGCAACTTCCGCGAAACTCGGTGTGCCTGCAAAAATAATTTTCATGATTCTTGGCTTTTCTGTATTTTTTTGCGAATCCGTTCTTGTTTTAATTTCGATAAATGATCAATAAACAATATTCCATTCAAATGATCAATTTCATGTTGAATACAAACAGCCATTAAATCTTCTGCTTCTAATTCAAACAATTCACCTTCTAAATTCATGCCACGCAAACGCACTTTTAACGCGCGCTCTACTTTATCAAATGCACCGCCACCAACCGACAAACACCCTTCACCCTCATATTGAATACCTTCACGATGAATAATCTCAGGGTTAAATACACAAATACGCTGATCACGCCCTTCTGAAACATCCATCGTAAAAATTTGTCGATGAATATTCACTTGCGTTGCGGCGAGTCCCACCCCTTTGTTGGCATACATCGTTTCGTACATATCATCAACAAT
>CAYTKY010000003.1:0-17155 GCA_964438435.1 uncultured Coxiellaceae bacterium
ATTAATGTTCGCTTGTAGACAGGAATCGTTGTTCGTTTCGACAGGAATACACAATTACAGCTCTAACGATTGAACTAATTAAATATGTTTTCGTTTTTAATAATTTTCATTTCTAGTAAATTAAGTAATTTATTTCGACAATATAGAATTTAATGCATTTGCAAATCTTTGAATTTCACTTTTACTTAAAGGAGAAGGCCCACCTGTTGGTACACCGCTACTGCGTAAATCAGCACTAAAATTTCTGAGCGACAATCGCTCTTTAATATTTTCCTTTGTATACAGTTCACCTCTTGGATTCAAAGCGATTCCCTTTTTATTAATCACAGCATCAGCCAAAGGAATATCTGCTGTAATAACCAAATCACCAACTTCTAAATTTTTTATAATTCGATTATCAGCAATATCAAATCCAGCGGTGACTTGTATCTTAGAAATAAAGGGAGATGCTGGCGTTGAGAGAGCGTGATTAGAAACCAATATCAAATTGACCTTTTCTCGAATAGAAGCTCGAAATAAAATTTCTTTTATTATTTTAGGACAAGCATCAGCATCTACCCAAATTTTCATTTAATCATTCACTCAAAAAAATTAGATCCATCAATAATCCAACCTCAACATAAATATCACCTTGGAAAGGTTAAAATTGCATTCTTTTCAGAATTTTTTTGGGAATATATGGACGACAATATTCAATAATTTTTCTCTCTACGCGTGACCAGAGAGTAGCAGCAAAAATGATAGCTATCCCGAGCAATACTAAAGCGATTGGAAATCCTATGCTATTAGCAAATATAGAAAATGATAAGTGTCCCAAATATCCTAAAATTCCGAAGGCACCGAAAACAGCAAATACTTTACGATTGAGGAAAACACTTATTAAAATCATGCCAATATTTATTAAGCAATAGAAAAACTTACTTAATTCGCTATTTGAATGTTGACACGACAACCCTCCCCAAAATATGATTACACCAAAAATATACAACCAATAGGCATAATCTTTACGCTCATCGTATTTAAAATCCATATATGCAGCAAACAGAATAACAAATAACCCAAAAAAAATTGAAAACGATGCTCGCGCAGAATAATCATAGCTGCTAAATAATAAAGAAAATAAATCCATACTCATATACCAAAGAGAAATAGAGATTGGAAATAGTAAAAACGGAAAATCATAGAGGTAAAGCATTATAAACCCTATTACAAGGGTTGTTAGCTCCATGGGAACCCAATACCAATTTATTAAATCGTGAAAATGAGTATAATGATAGTTTTCATTAGGCAAAAATCCGAGCCAACTTTGTATATTGTATATCGCCAAGGGAATTAACGCCAAACTAAATGTTGACATAATTCCTGCCGGAATTAATAATTTTTTTTTGATAAAGTGATGTGCCAATAAGCACCCTAAAAAAAACAATAAAGAAGATATTATAAAAAGCTGAAACCCTCGTAATTGATCCCACGCTTGAGTAACAAATAACGTTATTGCGGAAATAGCTAGTAAACCACCAAAATAGTACATCACATGAGCCAAATGGAAGCTGGGAATATTTTCTTGATTTTTTCGCCAGAATGACCATAGCTGTTTTGCTTGTTCAGCGGTAATTAATTTTTCTTTTACAGCCGCATTGATATCGTCCTGTTTTATATCCATGTTGGCCAATCTCTCCGTTGCCATTAAGAAATGTGGCGTTGTTGCAAAAAATATTTCTGCTATATTTATCAATTATCGCATATTTAGGATACCCCAATACATACATTATTCAAATCTACTTGTCCGGTTACTCTCTTCTTTTGTTATTTGAGACAACGCATTTCTCCAATCTTCCACGTATTCTTTTAACACATCGTTGCTCAATGTGTGTTCAGCCAAATTAAAAGGGATATATTTCACCTGGTTTAATACTTCATCATGCCAGCAATTTTGCAAATAATGAAAAATTTCTGATGCCATATAAATTTTATTTAAAAATGGGTCGACAATAATAGCATGACCGGCTTGCCTCCAACGCTCAACCTCTTCGATAGGAATGGATTGATCTCGATCAATAATCAAAAACACATGATTTCCATTCTTAATGCGAGTCACCTCACTCTTTATTCCTTTTTTTAATAACAACGAATGACAATACAATGAAAATTCATAGCAATTCCCTGCTTGCTGTAACTTCATTGCATTCACAAATAATCTCAGGATAAGATTTTCTGTTACATTAACCGAATTAGCTTTTAAAGATGAAAAAATGCTCTTATCAACCATGTTGCGTGCATCATCAACGATCGCTGCCTGATGCTCATAGCCAGGCAGTGCTGATACTATTTTTATCGTTTCATTGGTCTCTTTGATACTCTGTCGTATCTTTTCTAAGACAGCTCCATCGACAGAAGCCATCACATGATCATTTTGGAAAATATTTTTTCTATTCGAATGAATCCTTTGATCATAAAATGGAATCATTAAGTTTCTATTTATCATATACAAGCACCACTCAGTTCATGCCAATTATTCTACCTTTCAAATATTAAAGCCGCCTGAATAGCCTCAATCTTTGATATCCACAGATTCTGTGGATAACTCTGTGTGTAAGCTATCGAAAAGTCGCTTGAAATCAGTCATATCATGATTTCATTCGTGAAGCTCACAAAATGAACATAAGTAACTATTGCTTATTAATCATATAGTTAATAAATAAACGATTAAGTCAATCCATTTGTTGAAATCATTTATTAAATAAAGTGACTGACTAACCAGTTTGTGAACAAATTAGGTGATTTAATGAGAAAAAAATTACTCTAACTCTTTTCCGTAAAATACTTTTAAGTTATTCAGCATTTCTGAGACGGGAGCTTGTTTTGCTAATGAAGAATGCAAATCATTTGTCCACTGCCCTGTGTTTAAGTTCAGCAAGATGGGTGTGCGATAGCGTTTATTTTGGGGATATAAAGCCAATATCCATTGACCCTCAATATTTGCATATTGCTTACTGGTAATAATCATTTTCTCCATCGCCGGCTTGACCGAAAGACGGGTATTACTGGGATCAATTTGAAAAATTTGTATCCCCTCTAACAGCGCTTCGTGTATCTCAGGGTACACAGTACGAATGGCCTCGGGAGTAAAGTCGCTTTCAAGAAAAATGGGTTTAGAAGCAAAGAGTGCCCTCTTACGCCCTTCTTTAATTGAATCGACCAATGAATCCCCGCTTGAATCGGGTGAGGGAATATGAATCAATTGCAAAAGCGTTGGTTTAATGTCTAATAAAGATACGATACCTGAGATATCGCCTGGTCGCCAATGCCCCATCCCGTATAATCTAAAAGCTAACAAGGTATGATATTGAGGCAAACCCAACACATCGGTTCCATGACCCGCCGATTGATTCATTCCTTGCTTATCAGGGCCTGGTGGATAAAACTGCGGGATCTTCGTTTGCTCTTTAGACTCTGATAAAAACAAATCTTGTTCTGTCAGTCGATCGCCTCGCAATTCAAGTGCTTCACCATGATCTGATAAAAGCACCACAATGGCATGATCCAATAAGTGTGCTTGCTGTAATAAAAGAAATAAATCGTTAATTTGGCGATCCACCCGTTTAACACTTTCACGGTAGCGTTCTAAATAAGAATATTTTTTTTCAGATAAATATGCCCAAAAATAAGGATAATGTGTTAAACAAAAATGCACTGCTAAAAAAAGAGGCTGCTTTCTTTGTTTTCGTAATTCAGGTTGCAATAAATGAATAAAGCTATCCGGATCATAAGAAAAAAAGACTGGTCGATTCGCATAACTATAAGGAAATAACCATTTACCCATCGCCGTATTGATCAAAAGATTTGATAAAGGAAAATCATTAAATGTACCAATTAAAAAATCATTCAACCCAATCGGTGGTGAAATCAATTGATCAAATCCAAATGATTGATCAATATTACTAAATCGCGTTTCATCCGTTGCAAATAAAGTTTCATACCCTTCTCGTTTCAAAATCGCAGGCAATGTATTCATTAACTTTGTTTTATCTGGCTCAGCCAAGTTGGAACGAATATGAATTTCACGCGGATATTGGCCTGTTAAAATAGCAGACCAAGAAGGAAAAGTTCTCGCTAACGGTGTGATAGCCTCGCTAAAAACCGTTGATTGTTGCAAAAATTTATCAAAAAAAGGCGTTGCCAAATCACGACCAAAATACCCTAAAAAATCTGGTCGCAATGAATCAACCCCGATAAGAATAATATTAGGGCGGTGGGGAGTAGCCACAGAATAACGTGTTACAGGAAAAAAAGAATACGCATCAATAAAATAAATAATAAAAATGAATCCTAATCCACCCAATGTTTTGACTGTTGACGATATGAGCAACTCAAACAATGCCAATAATAAAGCAACGCATGATGCGAATAATAAAATACGAAATATAATTTTTACTGAACTTGGATAAAACAAAACAAATTTCGTTAATTCTGAAAAATGAGAATTAGGGAAATAAATTTGATTGGCTGCCAATATGGTTAAAATCCCCAACATCCACAACCCCATACTTAAACGAAAGCAAGCCTGGCTATTTAATCGAAAAAAATTAGCAATCAAATAAGTCACTGACCCAATCAATAGGCCATACATAAGATGAATACTGATTTCAACGAATAGAAAATAAAAAACCCCTGGCAAAATAGCCAGGGGAATCGATATTTTGTCAGCCACATTAGAAAAATCAGTTAAATAAATTTTATTACATTGAATAAAAAAACTGATCTCTAATAATAAAAAAAATCCAGTTAAAATAAGTGGAAAAAAAAACAACCCCTCCCTTTTTTGCTTAACCATTGACTGCACTGGCATATTCTTTAGGTACTCTGACTAATTCTTCCATTGTAAAATCATCAACGGCAATCACCTTATGACGGGCTTCTTCTGCCTGCATACAAATATCAAATTCTTCGACAGAAATAATATTTTTATCCAATGCCGATTTAGCCTGCTCCATAAATGTATACCCTGAAATGAGGCCTTCTTTATGAGCAGCGCGAATATTTTTATCGATCGATTCGGCGGCGATGGTTTTAATCAATGCATCTTGCATATCAGCTAACACATTTCCTTTTACTTGTGAAATAAATCCGCCCTCTGCTAAACGCTGCCGCGTACCCGTTGGGGCCATTAATAATTGCGCGATTTTATGATTGAATTGATCTCTTGGTTTAGAAAAACGCTCGCCTAATGGAAAAACAAGCACTTTCAAAATACCTGCCATCCATCGATTGGGAAAATTCTTAATAATTTCATCAAAGCGCTCTTGAATTTCAAATAAGCAAAATAAACTAGCATATTTAACTAATGGCAAATCATCTGCCGGCGAACCTTGATCTTGATAATGTTTTAAAACGGCTGATAACAAATATAAATAACTAAGAATATCGCCTAATCTAGCAGAAATACTTTCTTTTCGTTTCAAACTACCACCAAACACTAACATACATACATCGGTCATTAATGCAAAAGCAGAACTGAAACGAGTGGCTTGCTGAAAATAACGCTTCATTTTTCCAGGCGGTGCTTTGACAATAAAAGCGCCCGTCAATCCCAAAACAAAACTGCGAACAACATTACTAACACCATAGGCTATATGTTTCATGACAGCCTTATCAAATGCAGCCAATGCTTCTTGAGGGTTTTGTAATTTAGCCGCTTCCATTTCTGCTAACACATAAGGATGACAACGAATAGCGCCTTGTCCAAAAATAATCATATTCCGCGTTAAAATATTAGCGCCTTCCACCGTAATGGCAATCGGTGCAGCTTGATAACCTCGACCTAAATAATTCTTAGGTCCTAAACAAATTCCTTTGCCACCATGAATATCCATTCCATCACATGCCACTTTTCGACTCAATTCAGTGACATGATATTTTACAATAGCAGAGGCAACCGACGGTTTTTCACCGACATCAACCGCGCTCGTTGCAAAAGTTCTCGCTGCATCCATGATATACGTATAAGCAGCGATGCGCGCTAAAGGTTCTTCAATGCCCTCAAAACGTCCGATCGATAAATTAAATTGTCTTCTGATTCGTGCGTAAGCACCCGTCGCATAAGCTAACACCTTAGCACCACCCAATGCATTGGCGGGTAATGAAATAGCTCGACCAGCCGCCAAACATTCCATCAACATTCCCCAACCTTTTCCAGCTTTTTGTGGACCACCAATTATCCAATCAACAGGAATAAAAACATCGTTTCCCTGTACGGGACCATTTTGAAAGGGTGCATTTAATGGAAAATGTCTTCGTCCAATTGAAATGCCCGGTGTGTGACGCGGAATTAATGCGCAGGTAATACCTACCTCTTCTTTGGTGCCTAATAAAAAATTAGGATCATATAATTTAAAAGCAAGTCCAATCACCGTTGCAATCGGTGCCAGTGTTATATAACGTTTATCGAAATTCAAACGAATACCTAACGTTTTTTTACCTTCATACTGATCCCAACAGACAATACCATGATCGGTCATCGCACCAGCATCTGACCCCGCATGCGGTGAGGTTAAGGCAAAACAAGGTATTTCTTCACCCCTGGCTAATCTCGGTAAATAATAATTTTTTTGCTCTTCTGTTCCGTAATGCAATAATAATTCAGCAGGCCCTAGTGAATTAGGAACAGCAATCGTTGAAACAACTGCAATACTTTTTCCACTGATTTTTATCAAAATTTGGGAATGAGCATAAGCTGAAAAAGCTTTGCCACCATATTGCTTAGGGATGATTAAACCAAAAAATCCGTTTTCTTTAATGAATTGCCACATTTCAGTAGGCAAATCCATTAAATGATGCGTGATATCCCAATCATCAATCATCTGACATAATTTTTCGACAGGGCCCTCTATAAATGCTTGCTCTTCTACTGTCAGTTTAGCTGCAGGCATGGCTAATAATTTTTTCCAATTGGGATCACCACGAAATAAATCGCCTTCCCACGTAATGGTTCCTGCTGAAATGGCTTCACGTTCAGTACGTGACATGGTTGGCATAATACGACGATAAAAATTCAATAACGGTTGACTGAGATAGCGTCGACGCCAACGCGTGAAATTAAGTGGCGTGAAAACAGCTAAAAATAAAACCCAGCTGATTATCATGCCCAGGGTGAATCCTATTGAACGAGTCTCGATAACCAAAAGAAAAGCGAAACATCCCGTCCATAACGGTAATGAAGCACGCCGATAAGCGAGCACAATGAATGCAGCAAAAAAAAGTAGCATCCAGCTGAGCAATAACATAATTATCTTCCTTTTAAAGTTAAAAAAATGCCGGCGCTCTACGCAACTTTTAGCGCAGAACCCCGGATCGTTTTTTTATCACAACAAAAAAATTATTTTCAATTCGAGCGATACAATTTATTTAAAAAATCGATTATTCCTCATTCACTGCATAAATTCCCGGAACATTTCGCAAATACTCCTCATAATCCAAACCAAAACCAAATAAATACTTATCTTCTGTGGTCACGCCAAAAAAATCCGGCTCGAAATTCACACCCGCTTCACGCGGACAATTTTTACTAACCAGTACCGCAGAATAAATTTCTTTTGCTTTGGCTTGGTTACAATAATCAATGATCGCCGCTAATGTTAAACCGCGATCCATAATATCATCGACAATCAAAATAGTTCTGTCTCTCAAGTTATGTCGTGGCTCTACTAACCAATGCAAATCATTACCACGCGTGGTCCCGCGATAACGCGTCGCATGAATGTAATCTATTTCCAAAGGAAAAGATAAGCGCGTGACTAAATGTCCGGTTGTAATTAATGCACCCGTCATCACGCACAAAATCAGTGGATTTTTATCTTTTAATTCTTGCGTAATCTCATTTGCCATGCGATCTAATGCTTGATCAATTTCAGCGGCATTATAAAGACACGTAGCCCGTTCAAATATCGATTGAATTTTGTTAATTGTTTTTGTCATCATTTGATTTCTCTCATTGAATTAATCATGCCATATTTAATAAAAATTCATGTGTTTCTTGCCAGCGTTTGTTGGTTTGATAAGATGGCTCGATAGATGAAAAATCACCCCGCAATAAACGCCACTTTTCTTCACTCACACGATGATGCCTCTCAGATAAATGATCCAACACTTGTATCACACCCGAGCGATTATTACAGAGCAATGTAAAATCACATCCCGCCATTCTTGCCGCTTGTACACGATCTGCATAATTTTCAGAAATATTAGCGCCTTCCATATGCAAATCGTCACTCACAATCACGCCAGAAAAATTTAATTGTTTACGCAAAATTGTTTGCAACCAAACAGATGAAAAGCCCACTGGATTTTCGTCTACTTCTGGAAAAATAATATGCGCGGGCATGATGGCAGTGATGCCCGCTTGAATCAATTGAATAAAGGGAATCATGTCATCTTGTCGTATTTCACTCAACGTGCGATTATCAATTGGCACACCCCAATGTGAATCAACAAGCACAGCGCCATGTCCCGGAAAATGTTTACCTGTCGATGCCATACCCGCTTGATGCATTCCCTTAATGTACGCTGTCGCTAATTGAACAACCGCTTGATGATCTGCATGAAACGCCCTTGTACCAATTACATCGCTCATTTGCTTATTCAAATCCAAAACAGGTGCTAATGAAAGATCGACACCCGCGGATAATAATTCTTCCGCCATTAACCAACCCACATTTTCTGCCAACAACAAAGCACGAGCCACATCCTCATCATACAATTGCCCCAATGATGCCATGGCTGGCAAACGCGTAAAATCTTGGATAAAGCGCTGCACCCGCCCGCCTTCTTGATCAACCATAATCAAAAGCGACGAATCACGCACTGAACGAATACGTGAACAAAGATCGGTAAGTTGCTGTCGTGATTCATAATTTCGCGAAAATAAGACGACGCCGCCCACTAAAGGATGCACCAAAATCTCTTTGTCTTCTTCAGACAACGCCTTACCCTCTATATCTATTACCAGTGCACCAAGACTCTGGGTCATGATTATTCCTATTGGCATTCATAATTTGCGGTGATTATAATGCTGTTTTTAGAAGAAAACACTAACCATGATTAACCACAAAGAATTACAAACTATTCGCGATTTCGTTCGTTATGCAATCAGCCAATTTAACCAAGCTGGTCTCTATTATGGCCATGGAACTGATAATGCCTGGGATGAAGCCATGGCACTCATTTTGCATACCTTACATTTACATCATCAAATCAATCCCACCATCTTGGATGCCCATTTGCTCGAAGAAGAGCGTTTGAAATTATTTGAATTAATCAACAAACGCGTTACGGAACGCATTCCTGTTCCTTATTTAACACACGAAGCCTGGTTTGCTGGATTGTCCTTTTATGTGGATGATCGCGTCTTAATCCCTCGCTCACCCATTGCAGAATTAATCGATAATGGTTTTTTACCCTGGATTGATAATGTCCATTCTATTTTAGATTTATGCACAGGTAGTGGCTGCATCGCGATTGCTTGTGCTAATGCGTTTCCTAATGCAGACGTCGATGCTAGTGACATTTCTCACGATGCGTTACAGGTAGCAAAAACAAATCTACTCCGACATCACCTTGAAGATCGCGTGCATTTATATGAATCAGATTTATTTGCCTCTCTTCCACCAAAAAAATATGACATTATTGTCAGCAACCCTCCTTATGTCAGCTCAGCAGAAATGATTGCTCTGCCTCATGAGTATCGCCACGAACCTCAACTTGGCTTAGCTGCCGGTGAATACGGTTTAGATATGGTAATTCGTATTTTGCGCGACGCAACGCCCTTCCTTCAACCACACGGGATTCTCGTCGTTGAAGTGGGAAATAGTGAAACAGCATTAATCAAACAATTTCCCGATTTTCCGTTCACCTGGCTTGAATTCGAATGTGGCGGTGACGGCGTATTTTTATTAACAGCAGAACAATTAGACCTTTTAAAAAATGAAATTCATGCCTGATTAAATTTAGCTCGCTGCTTTTTACCGTAGCGAGCTAAATTTTTATTCTTGATGCGTTTTGTTCTGCTTCTTTTTTGACATTTGTCTCTTTCACAATAAGAGCATTTTTTTTATGCTTACGATTCACACCGCTGACTTTGATCAAATAAATATTTTTTGTTTTCCCATCAATATCCTTCACTTTTTTCTTTAGCGTTGAAACACCATAAAATCGAATACGATGAGATGCATTTTTAATTTTAATATAAAATGTGTCTTCAGCTGCTTCATATTTTGCATCTTTAAATGGAGCCGATCTTACAATAATCCCTTTTTTACCTATACTCTTTTCCACGACCAAACCCGTTTCAAGCATACTCGTTAAATCATTCAGCTCATTTTTTGATAATTCCTCTTTTAACGCCGACGAAATATAAGCATACATGCCTGAAAAATGTTTTGATCGCAATTGATAAACGCCACAATTTTTATCATTAGGTTTAAAAATGTGCTGCTCATCGAATGCGATTTCTTGTTCATATATTTCAAGCGGCTGCTTGTTTGCCGGAGGGAACATACCAAGCATTGGATACTGATTTACAGATCTCGCATTTTTCTTTTTATTGTTTTTTTTATTATTGAACTGATTATTTTCAACATCTCCTTCAATTGGAAATTCTTTTTCTTTTTCTTTTTCTTTTTCTTTTTCAGAGATAAACTCTTGAACTGCCAGCACATCCGTGTTTTTTTCATCTGTCACAACCAAGGAAGTTGCAAAAGTCGCGCGATTGAATTCAACATCTGGCTTCGAACAATTTAACAATGCTTGCGCCATAGAAAATTCTGCAAATATTCCCTGAACAACATGCAGGGATATATCTTGAAACTCTTTAACAATAAAAGCAACCTCGCTTTTTTTATCCACATCAATATCATATTTAGAAAACAATTCGATCAATTGATCCGCTAATGCACTGTTAGTCAATTCGAAACAAAATTTTGAAGAACAGGTCAACATAGCATCTTCTTCCAACACGATTGCATCTGACTCTTTTTTTCCTCGAGGACGAATCATGGCCACCTTTATCTTCAAATCAGATAGATGACCACAAGTTTCACTTATCATATCAAGTTGAAGATCAGTGATATGGTCCACTTTGTATTTCGATGAAAGCATCAACAACGCCTTAGAAAGCGCCGTCAATTTATTCACGTTGATTTTATGAGGTTCGATTTTAAATGCCTCTAAGATATCAGAAAAAAGAGTGTTGTTTTTAATAGAATAAATATTATGCTTCAAAACAAACTCTTCCGGAAATAATTTTCGATACAAGCAATCACCTGCTTTATATTCAGAAGCAAGAGAGATAAATTTAGAAATAAGCTCCAAAACATCATTAATAACAAAAATAGATTCATCAAATGCTTTTTCAGATCGTAATTTATTTGCGAGACTCAAAAATAATAAGATATACTTGTTGAGAATATCGAAACACTCCAAAAAATCCTCTAACACCTCGTCTATCAGCTTAATGCCTTTACAATAGTTATTCATTGCTGAGTTTATATTTTTTAGATCAACCAGATTCGATGCTTTTTTTATGTAATACCACATGTGGTAATAGCGACTCTCGCGATAACTCAACCGAGTTGAATCGGCCAAATTAACAATTTGATTATTCTTAAATTTGTTTAATTGCAATTCAATTGTTCGATAATTACCTCCCCTTTCATATTGATCAAGAACCACGTTAAAAACATTTAAAATTTCCGAATTAATCATACCAACAACAAGCCCGTCGCCACCCAAAACAATGCATTTTTCCTTTAAAATTTTCAAGAAATCATATGAAAAAAGTATAAGATTCATTTCCTTTTCTGAAATGCTTTTCTCATAATGTTTGAATGGATAATAAATGGAATCAATTTTCTCATACAACATCATGAAATAATCAAAAACATGCCTCTCGATTGTTACTTTTTTATTTGATTCATTCTTCAAAAATAACTCGTAGACACCAATAATACAATGTAAGATTTTTCCAATATTTTCGCATGAAGGATCCAGCACCTGTCCTTCAGGATAATCCTTATTTAACCGACAAGAAAAATAATCAAACAAAATTTCGGTCCCATCAACACATGAATTGATTATTTCACTTACACCACCATTCTCTGAAAGTTTTTTTTCTATACCAGCGGCTAACCGAATATCATTAAGCCTTGTATCAACATAGCGAAACGCCTTGTTTTTTATTTTTTCTCTAATTTCTTCAACAGACAAAGATTTAATGTTGATAAAAAAAATTTTATTAATTTCATCGATTGAAAATTGCATATTATCAAGAATAATTTCAATTACCTTCCAGGTTATCTCGCGAGACTCCTGGCGCACCTCCATCTTTCTTTTCATTAATTTCTTTTCAATACTTAGGCGTGCATTTTCTTCTCGGGAATCTCTATTCCTCATAAATAATCCATCAGGCTAATTGGTACGATGAATGATTTTAATTTTCAATGCATGAATTTTCTCAGGCATTTCATCTGAAAATAAAGCATATATTTTTCGATGAGATTCAATCCGAGAAAGATGCCGCAAGCTTTCAGCATCGATCACAATAGCAAAGTGACGACCTCCCTGTTGATAAGCTGCATGACCAATATGCTGATCACTTTCATCAATGACTTCTAAATAAGAAGGCGAAAAAGCCACCTGTAATCTTCGTATGATTTCATCTTTCATTTTATTTTTTTACTTTTTCTTCAGAGGACAAATAACGAGCAAGATAAAGCGCCTGAAAAACACTAATCAAGAACAACCCCGCTGTAATACCATAAAATTTGAAATTAACCCAGGCATCATTGCTGAAATGATAAGCGATGTATAAATTAACGCCCCCCATACCCACAAAAAATATTGCCCAAATCACATTTAATTTTTTCCAAGCAAGACTCGGAATTACAGCTTTTTCTTGCAGCATGTTTTCCATCAAGCGCTGCATCAGCGGTTTTTCAAAAAATTGACTAATGACAATCGCCAAAGCAAAAATCCAAAAAATAACCGTGGGCTTCCATTTCACAAAAATAGGATCATGAAAATACAAGGTCATGCTACCAAAAACGAGGAAAACAAAAAAAGTTATGACTTGCTTTTTATCCCAAACTTTTAACCACCATCGATTAAAAATCATTTGCAAAAAAGTAGCTATCATACCCACTACGGTCGCCACATAAATACCGTATAGTTTAAATGCCATAAAAAATAAAAATACTGGCAAAATATCATAAATGAATTGCATATTCTGGTTCCCTCGTTGAATCCGATTTAATTTTTCTGAATGGTGATAAATAAGTGTACGCAACAGGAACAATGATCAAAGAAAACATCGTACCAAATAATAACCCGCCCGCAATCACCAAGCCCACCTGTTGACGATTCTCAGCACCCGGTCCAAACGCAAATGCAAGGGGTAATGCGCCTAATATCATGGCAGCGGTCGTCATTAAAATAGGCCTTAACCGTAACACAGAAGCTTTGATAATCGCATCATGAATAGACAATCCATCGGCTCTTAAACGATTAGCGAAATCAGTAATGAGAATGCCGTGCTTTGCAATCAGGCCCATTAAGGTAATTAACCCAATATTGCTATAAATATTCAAAGTGCCACCAAATAATTTCAACGTGAATAATGCACCCACGACTGCGAAAGGCACAGTCAACATAATGATAAAAGGATCGATAAAACTTTCAAATTGCGCAACTAAAACCAAATAAATAAACACCAGCGCCAAAAAGAAAGTAAGTAACGTTTTTCCCGTTGATTCAAGAAAACTTTTTGCCTCGCCAGAAAAAGTATATTTAATATCATAAGGTAATTTTTCCTTGGCAATTCCTTGCAGTGTTTGAATAACATCGGCTAATTTAAAATCAGGAGCTGGCGTCACATACACGGTATCACTACGCAAACGATTATAATGTTGAAAATACTCAGGCGCCGTAGTTTCTTGCACATTCATGACCAAGGATAATGGCACCATCTTCCCTTCTGCATTGCGCAAGTAGAGTTGCTGGAAAATATTGGGATTAGCTAAATCCAATTCATCCATCTGAACAATAATGTTGGCATTATTCGCTTTGCCGATGGTTCTTCCAGCTAGCAACGTTGACAGTGTATTTGTTAAATCAGGAAGATTAAGTTTCAAATCAGCTGCTTTATCACGATCAATATTTAATTGAAATTGCTCACCATCCCATTTTAATTTATTATCCGCATGCACAAAGGCGGGAACTTGTCGAACCGCATCCATCACGCTCGCCACCGATTGTTGTAAATTGCGATAATCATTGGACGTTAACAATACCAACCCAATATGATCACCCTCATCACTTCCGGCAAATTGTGCCAATGGTGGTGGTGGAGTAAATACATTGACCCTCACTCCTGATAAAGCATTTACTTCCGATGTGAGTAATTGTGCTATTTCTTCTGTTGAACGTTTACGTTCTGCTTTTGGTTTTAATAATAAAATTTGAAATGAATGCGAAGACGAATAGCCTCCCATACTCAGATAAGAATCAATTTCTGGAATTTGCTGATACATAGCTTCTAATTGTTTCACATAACTATCTGTATACTGATAACTAGCGCTGCGCGGCGCCGCGATAGAAACATCTATCTGATTCATATCTTCAGCAGGCGCTAATTCGGATGGCAACATTCGATAAATACCGAATCCAATGACACCCATCGATAATAAAATAAGAATCACCCATTTTCGTTTTATTAATAGAAAGTCAAGGAAAGCTTGATAAGCCTCTTGCAATCGACGCAACATTGACAGCAACCATTGATCATAATGATTGACAGAATAAGTCTTTGTTAAAATGCGCGAACACATCATAGGCGACAAAGTGAGCGCGACAAAACCTGAAATCAGCACAGCACCTGCTAATGTAAAAGTAAATTCACGAAATAAAACACCCAACAATCCGGGCGTAAAAGCAATCGGTGTATAAACAGCCGCTAACGTCAGCGTCATGGCAATGACGGGAAATATCATTTCTTTACTGCCTTTGATAGCAGCAGGAATCACAGCCATCCCTTCTTCCATATGACGACTAATATTTTCCAACATGACAATCGCATCATCGACGACCAAACCAATAGCCAGCACGAATGCCATCAAGGTAATCGTATTAATCGAAAAATTAAAAAAATATAAAATACCAAATGAACTAATTAAACAAACTGGAATAGTCATGATAGGAATAAGGGTTGCGCGAAAACGACCTAGAAAAATCAATATCACCAACCAAACAAATAAAACTGCTTCAAAAAAGGATTCATAGACGCTGTGAATAGAAGCACGAATATAATCTGCTTGATTATAAATAATATGCGCTTCAATTCCTGCTGGTAAGGTGCGTTTTAAATCAGCAAATACTTTTTTAACACGTTGCTCAACCTCTAATGGATTCGCCGTCGATTGGGCAACCATCCCTAAAGCAATACCAGGCTTACCATTGATACGAAAAATGGAATCTGAATTTTCTGCGCCTAATACCGCCTCTCCAATATCTTTGATTCTCACCACTTGATTTTCATTATCACGAACAATCAACTCATTAAATTGTTCTGGTGTTTTTAAAACTGTATCGGCAATCACGCTATAAAAACGATCTTTACTACGAATTTGACCGCTCGGTGCTGATACGCTATTCGCTTTTAATACATTGATGACTTCATCCATTGAAATATTGGCCGACGCCATTTTATTTGGTTTTAACCAAATACGCATTGCTGAGATACGATTACCATAAGTCCAAACACTGGCCACTCCATCGATTGTTTCAAAAGAAGGAACGATATATTGTTCCACATAATCACTTAATTCACGCTCGCCAAGATGCGCATCGTAAAATGAAAGATACATCATCGCATCATTACTGGGATCGGCTTTTAAAACGGTAGGGTTGCGTGCATCTTTGGGTAAGTCATCACGAACATGCTCTAAACTACTTCGCACATCTTCTACGGCTGCATCCATGTTGCGACCTAGCTTAAAAGTAACATCGATATTACTTTCACCTTGTTTACTGCTAGATGTCAGGGTTTCCATGCCATTAATACCGGACAAAGCATCTTCGATCACTTTGGTGACATCATGCTCTACTAAACTAGCACTTGCACCCGGATAAGCCGTACGTATCGTTATTTGAGGAGGATTGACATTCGGCACCCAACGCACGGGTAAATTCATCAATCCAATGATGCCGATGATCGTCATCACTAAACTGATCACGATGGTAAAGGCAGGTCGACGAATACATAGCTCAGGTAAATTCACTTTATTTAACCACCGCACCATTTTTTAATTTCAATTGACCATCTGTCACAATTCGATCGCCTTGTGATAATCCCTCTAAAACTTGAACTCGATTTTGTGTTCGTTTTCCAATAACAATGGTGACAGCATAGGCTTTCCCATCAACTACTTTAAAAACTTGCTCGCCATCTAAGACAGGAACTAATGCACGAGCAGGAATCATTAATGCATGATTTTCCGTCCCCAATGATTGGGTCACATCGACAAACATTCCAGAAGCCAACCAGTTTTGCTTATTGGAAATTTCAGCATAAACAGAAATCGTTCGAGAATCAGGATTAATCGTCGGCGAAATAAAAGCAACTTGGCCGGTAAAGGTTTTTCCTGGATAATCAGCCGTAGTGATATTGACAACTTCACCTATTTTTAAAAATGATACATATTTTTCAGGGATATTATATTCAATATGCAAATGTTGGGTATTGGTTAGCGTTACCAATGCTTGCCCTATCGTAACATAATCACCACGCGTTACTTTACTCTTACCAACAACGCCATCAAATGGCGCAACCAGTTTCATCTTATTGACCATCACTTCACTTTCTTGTGCACTGGCTCGTTTTTCTTTTAAATCTGCATCGGCCTGATCAATCGCTTGCTTAGCAATCGCACCTTGCTTACCTAACAAGGTCATCCGCTTAAAATTATTTTCGCTATAGCTAAGTTGCGCCATCGTAGATGCGTATTTAGCTCGATAAACAGCATCATCTAATTGAATTAATGGATCCCCTTTTTTTACGATAGCCCCATCTTGAAAAAGAACTTGGTCAACATGGCCCGCTATTTCAGGC
>CAYTKY010000003.1:17255-57231 GCA_964438435.1 uncultured Coxiellaceae bacterium
AAAAAGAACTTGGTCAACATGGCCCGCTATTTCAGGCGTAATTTCAACACTATTTGCAACTAAAGAGCCAATGACATGTACCTCTAATGGCAACGACACTTCTTGCACTTGAGCTGTTTGCACAGAAATCGCATCCGGTTTCATATTGGAAGATGAGGTATGATATTTAATCAATCCCCATACGACCAAACCAACCACTAATCCAATCATCATTAATTTTTTATTCATGCGTGCTTTCTCTAATGTATTTGAGTAGAAGGCGATGAATTTCCTTTATCTTCAAACAATTTCCTCACATCAACGCGATCAAAAACATATTCCTGATTGCAAAAATCACAAGTTACTACGATTACTTGATTATTCTTCAACTCTTCTTCTGCTTCTTCTCGACCTAATAATAAAATAGCTTCTCCTCCACGCTGTCGAGAACAAGTGCATTCAAATGCAATAGGAACAGAAGGAAATATCCTAATTTCTTCTTCGGGATATAATTTTCTTAATATCGTTTCATAATCACACATCAGTAGATCTTGCGAATTAAAATTCGCTGTACGGTGAATAATATGATCCCAGTGAGGCATAATGATTTCATTTGAAAGATTTTTCATATCATTCGATATGCCAGGCGCTACCTGCAACAAAAATCCTGCTGCTTCTTTTTCATTCGCAGCCAACCAAATTTTAGTGGGTAGTTGTTCTGAACATTTAAAGTAATTTTCAATAGACGCAACCAATGAATTTCCTTGCCATGAAACAATGCCCTGATAACGCGCTTGCTTAGGGCCCGAATCTAATAAAATCACTAAAACACCTTCATTAAAAGACTGCATTAAATCTTCATAAGATAAAGAATCTCCTGCCCATTTTGCCAATCCTCTTAAATGAAAATGATTATCGCATTGCGCTAATAATAATTTTAATTTTCCATTCCCACGAAATTGTACAGTCAATCGACCCGTAAATTTAATGATGGCACTTAACAGTCCCGCAACACACAATGCTTCGCTTAATAATTTTTTGACAGCAGGGGGGTAAGGATGTTGATTCAAAATCGTTTGCAAGCTGGTTTGCAAATGAATAAATTCACCGCGAATGGGAATATGATCGAAAATAAATCGGTGCAAAGAATCTTTATTTGTCATAACGCTACCTAATGGATGGAGTGATTATGGCTCTTCCAGAATGGCTGTTATTATACCTGTCTCGCTTAAAAATGCGAAATTTATGCTAAAATGGCCGCATGCGCAAAAAATTTCCCGTCAACCAAACCGATATGGATGCCTTTTATGAAGCGATAAAAGGCACAAAGCCGTTACGTCCTTCTAATAAAATTCCGCTCAAACCACATCCTTCACCTCAAAAAACACCGACCCGACCTCATTTCAATCAATTCGATTTTAAAGAAAATCAAGATGTCAAAGATGTTTCTGGTGAAGAATTCATTGTGTTTAAACGCTCGGGGATTTCGCATAAAACACTTCGCATCTTGCAAAAAGGCCAATATAATGTCGACGCAATGTTAGACCTGCATGGAATGAGAGTGGAAGAAGCAGAACGAGCAGTGGATCATTTTTTACAGCATTGTTTGCGAAAAAAATGTAAAGTCGTGCTCATCATTCACGGCAAAGGACATCAGCAACTGCCCGTTTTAAAAAATAAATTAAATCACTGGTTACGTGGTATTAATTCGATACTGGCATTTTGCTCAGCAGCTCCCTCTCATGGGAATCGTGGCGCAATTTATGTTTTACTGAAACGCAATATAAAGGAAACTGATTTTGAATAAAAAAAACACCATTATCATTGGCATTTCCGGTGCTTCCGCTTCGGGCAAAAGTTTACTCGCTAATACGATTGTCAATGAATTAGGCTCTGATCAAGTCGTCATTATTTCTGAAGATGCTTATTACAAAGACCATAGCGATATTCCTTTTGAAGAAAGAGCTAATATTAACTATGATCATCCTGATTCTTTTGATCACGATTTGCTTTATCAACATCTCTTACAGCTACAACAAAGGCAGAATATTGAAATCCCTATTTATAATCACGCACTACACGTCCGTGAAAATAAAACACGCCCCATTGGTCAACATGCCATTATTGTCTTAGAAGGTATCTTATTGTTTGCCGAATCTAAACTCAGAGAAATCATGGATATTCGTATTTTCATGGAAACATCCCTTGATATTTGCCTCATACGTCGCTTAAAGCGCGACATTAAAGAAAGAGGTCGCTCACTGGACTCTGTCATTAAACAATACGAAGAAACCGTACGTCCAATGTTTTTACAATTCATCGACCCATCAAAACGCTATGCGGATCTCATTGTGCCTCGCGGTGGAGAAAATCGCATTGCGATTGATATGATCAAAGCGAAGATGCGGGAATTATTAGGGGGAGGATAAGCCTCGCTCCTCCAGAAATTCCAGAAGAGCGGCGGACATGTTCATTCTTTTATCCTGACCCACCCTCGATAAAAGCCTAAATATTCCAAACCAACTGCGCCCCAAATAAATCGATGCTCGTTGTGTTATGCCCATTCACCGTCACAAAGGTCACTTGTTGTGTCAGATTGATGGGGACAGTTCGTACAAAAACATGTCCATACAACATATCTAGCATAAGTTTAGGATTAACTTGATAACGTGCGCCAATTTGAAAACCCAATTTATCGCCATCAGGAAAATTGACATCGCGATACTGGCTTTGAGTGGGTGTCGGTAAATATTTTAGATTTGCACGCAACATCCATTGATCATTAAGCTTATAGTGTGTCCCAATCCCTAAATCAAACGTATTTTGCATACTTTGTGGAACGATGACTGTTGGTACAATCACACCCAATGATTGATAATTGTGAGCCGTATAATTGCTCAATACACTCCATTGATCATACGTAATCGTACCCATCATTGCCCAACAAGGCGTGATATCATGATAAATACTGAATGAAGTTGAAGGCGGCAACACGATTCTCAATTGAAAGTTATTGGTGGTAAAGGTCGTCGGGACAATGGCAGTACTTAATTCTAAATCACTATTTCCTTCCAGATGCATGACAAATTTACTACGATAATTCAACCCAAAGCGCGTTGCATCACTATATCGATACAAAATACCAATATGCCCACCCGCCGCCCAATCATCGGCATTATAACGAGATAATGAATCACTGCTTGTCAAAACCTGTGTCCGTGCACGTGATTTACTATCGACAGAAAAATAATTAAAGTCAGGACCGATACCTAATGACCATTGATCATTAAATCGATAAGCAATACTGGGTGAAACATCAATCGATTTTGTTGTCACGCGAATCAAATCATAGCGAAGAATCGAACTGGCACCATAATCCTCAAGAAGCCCCCATGCTGGCACAACGCTCAAACCCACGGCCCATTTGTGATTGATTGGATAGTTATAATGCAAAGCCGGCAAAACAGCATTAGAATGTGCACTAGCGCCACCTGATGCGAAAAAATTACTTCCTAACCCAGGTGCAAAAACAGTACCAGAAAAACTAGTCGGCGCATAAACATCCACGGCAGAAAAAACGAATTGTTGTGGTAAATAAGGCAAGCCAGCTGCATTATACCAATTGGTTCCCGCATCTTCGACAACGGCAGCTTCACCTGAATCTGCAAGCACAGACGCACTTTGCATTTCAACACGATACCCTGAAGCATAGGCATGCGTACATAAGACTGCTAACAAACCTACTTTACTTAATTTAAATAAATGCTGGGTCAATTCCTTGGCCATTCTTTTCATTTGTTCGTCCTTGAATGATTACGATAGGTGTGGTTCCAAATTAGAATATTTTGCCATTGTCTGGTGAGTTAATAATAGCTGAGTAAAGTAACTCGCTTCAAGTGGTTTGCTAAAATAGTAGCCCTGAATATAATCACACCCTTTTGAATGAAGATATTGCAATTGCTCTTCTGTCTCGACACCTTCCGCAAGACTATATATATCCAATTCTTTTGCCATCGCTAAAATAGCCGATACAATGGTCATACTATCTTGGCTGACAGGAATATCACGTATGAACGATTGATCTATCTTTAATTTATCAATCGAAAAACGCTTTAAATAACTGAGCCCTGAATACCCTGTTCCAAAATCATCAACCGCCAAATGGATTCCCATTCGTGTAAATTCTTTAATCATAGAGGTGGTCGATTCATCCAAAATGGCTGTTTCTGTTAACTCTAATTCTAATAAGTTCGGATCAAAATCAGTCACTTTGAGGACATGCTTAATCACCTCAATGAACCCTTCTTGTCGTAATTGTTTTTCAGCAACATTAACTGCTACCTTTAAATCGGGAAATCCCATTTTTTGCCATTCACGTGTTTGCCGACACGCTTCTTCTAAAGCCCATGCACCGATCGGAACGATAATACCGGTTTCTTCGGCCAATGGAATAAAATTAACAGGCGCAATAAATCCTTTCGTCGGATGCAACCATCGCAATAAAGCTTCTGAACTTGCAATACGGCCCGTATGTAAATCAATCAATGGTTGATAGTAAACCTGCAACTGCTTATCTTTTAACGCATGATGCAAATCACTTTCTATCTCTAATTGTTTAGGCAATTGCGCATTGATTTCAGCGGTATAAAACAGTGATTTATTTCCTCCGGATTGCTTTGCGCGCAACATTGCTGCATCTGCATTACTCAATAATGTTTCCGCTTCTACACCATCTTTTGGATAAAGACTCACACCGATGCTTGCTGATAACTTGACACTTTTTGTTTCAAGAAAAAAAGGATCGTCTAATGAAGAAAAAATAGCGGCAATATTTTCTTCGATTGTATCTGGATTAAAAGGAACTAATAAAATATTAAAAGTATCTTTACGCGAAATCGTTAAAATCATTTTCACTGATTCAATACGATCTGCAATAGAACGCAATCGATTCGCCACAGATTGAATCACTTCATCACCCGCATGATGCCCCAAACTGTCATTAATTATTTCCATGCGATTTAACGAAAAACAAATCAATGCGAACAGACTGTTTTTTTCTTTGACATGCTGAATAGCTGATTCAATATATTGAGGAAGAACACGTTGGTTAGGTAAATTAGTTAATAAATCATGATTTGCTTGATAGCTTACTAACGTATTTTCTAATTTTAATTTAATTGAATCGATAAACCATTGCGTACTTCGATGATTAATGCCCAACATAAAAAACATATAAATCAACGAAAAAGCCGCCACAATATGATAAAAAATACCTCCTTTCAAAAAACACCATATCACCAGTGGCATTAAAATAATATTTAATGTCACCAAACATAATTTAAATTGGCCGATCGTACCCGTCGCATAACCCGTCGTTGCCATAAATAATGCCAATAAAGCTAAATATTGCCGCAATGGATTTTCAGGCAAAAGATAAATGCCCGGCACCCAAGCAATCGCACAACCTGTCATCATGACAGAATAAGCTTTTTCCCAGGAAAGCAGATCAAAAGAGGATTTATATTTCGTATAAAAAAAATATAAACCCGACAATGAAAGCATCATCAGGTTAAACACAATCATCCATCCAATTAGCAAATAAATCGGCGTATAGCCATAATAATCAAAAAATAAGGCAATACTCGCCGCAATACCGCTAACAGTCCCTGGAAGACATCCTTGATAAAGATGATCGACCAAATCGGTTTTCACTTGTTGATTGATCTGGTCGCGCTCTTCTCTTGTTATCTGCTTTTGATCCGCTATTTCCATATTGATGCCGTACTTAATAGTTTTCCGTGACTTTATAACAATGCGACAACGTATCTAACTGCACCCCAGGACGGATAACCGCAACATAAGCCGCTGCTCCACCTCTGACTCCTTTAAACGGCTTTTCTCCATCTAATTGAAAATCATCATACTGTATTTTATTAGATAAGTTTAATATTTTAAATTGCTTCGTTACTTTTTCACTAATTTCATTTGTAAATTCAGCATAAGCAAAATCAAATCCCTTCTTGGCAGCTCCTTCAATACAGGCCATATCAATCATCGTTGATAATCCTTGATGACGGTAATTGGGATCAACAATCGCAACCCAAATATGAAGAATTTTACCTGACTGAAATTTTTTACCTTCCGTAAATGGTTTAGACAGTTTATCTAACAAAGCAAACACCGGTTTTAATTTTGGATAACGCGCAAGATGCGGTATAAAAGGATCAGCTAAATCTTCCGCAATGGCACAAGCAATGATTTCGCCTTGCTTGTTAATGGCCACTTTACTTAACCCTTCTTTTATCGCTTTATCCACAACTTCTGTTGCAAAAGGACGATAATCATCGTAATCAATCTGAATATGTTTAGTAATCGGTTCACTATCACAGAATGCTCTGACAAACAACTCAATGACTGGTTTCATATGAGCTTCTTGCAACGTTTGAACCGCATACTCTGTCTTTGTCGTTAGCTCTGCCATAACAACCTCCTTATCTGATTGAAGATCTTGAATGAATTGATCGATTAATTTTTTAGTGACATTGGTTAAAACACAAATGGTCGCTTTATCTCCCGTTAACATCAGCTGATATTTTCTAGCTAGTGCCTGAGAAGGCCTCGGAAAAATAACATTAAAGTGAGATGGATATTTCACTTTACTTTCACCATACATCTTCACTAAGGCATCATATAAATAATTTGCATTTTCAATATTTTCATTCACCATCTTAGTTAATTTTTCATTGTTTTTATCTAAACCAAACATGATGAGCGCATTATAAAGCATCAACACATTAAGACCTGAACGAGAGCCGGTGATGGTCACATCGAGAATATTACCTACGTAATCAATATTTCTTTCGCTTTTTTCAAACGCTTTTTCAAAAAAAGCTCTTCTCGCCAGTAAAATACCGCAAGGTTGCGACAACCCTGGATATTTATGAGCAGAAACAGCTAAGGTATTAACACCCAGTGCGTCAAAATAATTATCAATCTCACCAAAAGGTTTAAGAATCGGCATGACAAATCCCGTTAATGCGCCATCCAAGTGAATCGTATAAATCGGCTTTGATTTCATTGAATCCAAAATTGTTTTAATACCAGGCACATCATCAATCGCACCAGTGATCGTTGTACCAATATTTGCAATCACGATAACAGGACTGTAAGGATGTGCGCCCGCATGAAGCAACAATTCCTTTTTTAAATCTTGCAAATTCAATGACCCATCTTCATTGGATGAAACAGGACGTATATTAAGACGTAACACTTCAGCAATCTTAGGAATAGAGTAATGCGTATGACCTTTTGAGTAAAAAACCGTTGGAGTTAGTAATTGTTGGACAATACCTTTATACGAATCGATTTTATTTTTAACATCAATGATTTTTTCAAATTGCATCGCCCGATTTTTATAATCATTACGAGGAATTTTTGCCAATGCAGCAAACAATTCCTGCTCTTCTTTAACTTCTAATTTAATTAAATCATCATGCTTAGTGAGTTGTTCAATCGCATTATTGATTAAAAATCTTTTTGACCACCAAAGACCCGCAAAATTACCTTCCGTTCCACCCGTGGTAACATACCCTCTTGCTTGATTTTCTTTAAGCCCATAAAACTTTTCTAGAATAGAAATAATTTCTCTTTCATGCCTTTTCACTTCTAATAATGAAGTTTCAGAATCTTTAAATGGATCACCAACATTATTTAGCAATACATTAGCTAAACTACCAGGCATAATACCCAATACACGATTATCAATTACACCTAAATATGTTAATAAAGAAACAGGATATCCTAATTTATGATGGGCTAATTGGTCGATATAACGCAACAACGCACCAAAATCATCAGTGCGATAATTATCATTTCCGCAGTTATCTGGCCTCCATTTTCCTGACATAGATGCCAACCTAATGCAAAATATTAACAACAAATCACAATGAAAATACCCTAATCCTTGTTTTATAATTAATTATACCCTTATCTGACATCTCAGTAATAATAAAATATAGACGAATAAATCAAGCTACTTGAATTAACTAACATTTTTAATAACCTCCTTGCAATTAAGCAGACCCCATTCCACAATGAAAGGACGAATGAAACAACTTGTATTGTTGATCACTCCTTTTTATGTGAATTAGGAGAACAAGATGAAGTTGAGTAAAAAAATAATGTTCGCTACTGGATTCCTCACGCTAGCATTTCTTTTATTGACATCACCCTCTTTCGTTAGAAACTCGTCCATCATCCATGCATCACTTGTTATTTTATTTTCAATTACATTATCTCGCCTTATTTACGTATTACTCATTAAATATATTAAAAACTTCAATCAACAAATTAGTCGCGTGAAAAAAAATCTCAACAAAAGAATTAATTTTATTGAAAAAAATAATGAATTCTCATCCATCCAAAAGAGCATCAATGACATCCTAGACATAACGAAAAATGAAAAATTAGCAATTAAAAATAGATTTGAAACACGCGTTCAAGATTTAAAAAATGAAAACTCAACATTACGCCAAGAAGTCTCTCAATCTGTTGTTGAAAAACAAAAATGTGATGGTCAAGAAAAAACCAGCTGCTTTTCTCAGGTCGCTCGTTATGACGAATCAACTTCTTTACCAAATCGAATATTTTTCAATGAAATATTAAACAAAACCATCAGTCATGCTAAACGTCGCCATACTTTATTTGCTGTTTTACATCTTAGTGTAGATTATTTTGATAAAAAAACTAACGCCATAACAGAAGAAAATAGCGAAGAAATCTCAAAAGAAATATTAGGCCGCCTATCAAACGCACTCCGATCAGAAGATGTTTTAGCAAAACTAGAACGCGAAGAATTTATTATTATGTTGAATGACATTAAGAAATCGAAATTTGCAAGTACGGTTGCAAATAAATTAATACAAGCTTGCTCACAACCAATTAAATTGAATGAAAAAGAAATCGTCGCAACTGCGAGTATCGGAATTTGCATTTATCCCAATGATGGCGATTCATTAGAAGATTTATTAATGAATGCGAATGAAGCACTCTACAAAGCAAAAAATAGTGGTGGCAATGCTTATCAATTCTATCACCATGAAATGGACCTAGAAGCGAGAGAATATCTGACATTAGAATCTGCTTTGCGAAAAGCAATTCATAATAATGAAATCACTCTTTATTACCAGCCTAAATTGAGTATTAAAAAAGGGCATATTGTTGGTGTGGAAACTTTAATGCGATGGGAGCATCCAACTCTTGGTCTCATTAACCCATCAAAATTTATTGCGTTAGCCGAAGAATGCGGCCTGATCATGCAAATTGGCGAGTGGGCGTTACGCGAAGCTTGTCAACGTAACAAGCTTTGGCAAGATGAAGAATACGAACACATCACAGTTTCAGTAAAATTATCCCCCATCCAATTTTATCATCCTGATATTTCAAAAATTATTTCAAAAATTTTAGTTCACTCTGGTTTAAATCCAAAATATTTAGAACTAGAAATTGCAGAAAACACCGTGATGGATGACATCATGCTGGCATTCACTGTATTAGAACAATTAAAAGCGGTGGGCGTACAAATTGCCATTGGTCATTTTGGTATGGGATATACTTCGATCAGCCATTTAAAAAAATTGCCGATCAATTGCGTTAAAATTGATCGTGATTTTATTCGTGGTGTTCCTAACAACCCAGATGATTCAGCAATCACCAGTGCCATTATCGCGTTAGTACAAAATTTAGGGCTAAAAGTCGTTGCAGAAGGCGTTGAAACAAGCGAACAAGTAGAATTTTTATCGGCACATCATTGCGATGTTATTCAAGGATATTTTTTAAGCCACCCCGTGACTGCGCAAAAAATTCAATCACAATTAACGAAGTTGCGGGATGAAGTATTGATTTAACATCAACAGACCCTAATATTTCGACAGAAATTTTCTAAATGCCTGACCTTCCAAAATCGCGATGTTTAATTCTTTTGCCTTATCTAACTTAGATCCCGGATCACTTCCCACGACAACATAACTGGTTTTACTTGAGACGCTGCCACTCACCTTTGCACCTAATGCCTCTAACTTTTCCTTGGCTTCTTCTCGCGACATATCTGGCAACGTTCCTGTAATCACAAATACTTGGCCTATTAGTGGCAAATGAGTTTGTGATTGAATTTCTTCCCAATGCACACCTGATTGAATTAAGCGATGAATTACCTGTTGATTATGTCGTTCACGGAAAAAGTGCATAATATGTTTTGCAACAACAGGGCCAACATCAGAAACAGCTTGCAATGCCTCTAACGTGGCTGATTGAATAGCATCGAGATTTTTAAAATGATTCGCTAATTGTTTTGCTGTTGCTTCACCCACATCACGTATGCCCAATGCATATAAAAATCGTGGCAAGGTGGTCAATTTACTTTTCTCAATGGCTTTTAATAAATTTTGCGCTGATTTTTCACCCATGCGTTCTAACTTTTCTAATTGCGATTGCGTTAAGTGATAAATATCGCTGACTGAGGTTAACCATTTTGTTTCAACTAATTGCTCAACTAACTTATCACCCAATCCTTCAATATCCATCGCTCGACGTGAAGCAAAATGCTTAATCCCTTCTTTACGTTGCGCCGAACAAAATAAACCGCCCGTGCATCGCGCGATAGCCTCTCCTTCAACTCGCTCAATGTGCGAATGACAAACAGGACAATGCTTAGGTAGTTTTATTTTTTCAATTGATTGATTTCTTTTTCCTTTGATGACACTCACCACTTCTGGAATAACATCACCCGCACGACGAACCATTACCGTATCGCCAATATGCACATCTTTTCGCTCTATCTCATCCATATTGTGTAACGTGGCGTTACTCACAATGACACCATGCACATGCACTGGTTGTAATCGTGCAACGGGTGTTAACGCGCCCGTGCGACCCACTTGAAATTCGACTGCCTCAATCACAGTCGATACTTCTTCAGCCGGAAATTTATGCGCAATCGCAAAGCGAGGCGCTCGTGAAACAAATCCTAATTTTTCTTGATCGACTTTTCGATCCACTTTATAAACCACGCCATCTATTTCAAATGGCAAATGATCCCGTATAGTTAGCATTTTCTGATAAAAAGCAAGACAAGCCGCCACACCTTTCACCACTTCAATATGCTGATTAACTGGCAATCCCCACTTTGCGAGCAAATGCAATACTTCACTATGCTGCTCGGGCACTTCTTTTCCTCTGAAAATACCGACACCATAACAATAAATGCCTAAAGGACGAGAGGCCGTGATACGCGAATCCAATTGACGCACACTACCTGCCGCTGCATTACGTGGATTGGCAAACATTTTTTCGCCCGCTTTTTCTGCGCGCGCATTCAATATTGCAAATCCTTTCTTGGGCATGAAAACTTCACCACGTACATCCAACACCTCAGGGAAATCATTGCCACGCAATCGCAGCGGAAGCATCTTAATCGTTTTAATATTTTCTGTGATATCTTCGCCCTTCGTTCCGTCACCTCGTGTCGCCGCTTGCGTTAATACCCCTTTTTGATAGCGAATATTCACCGCAAGACCATCTAATTTGGGTTCGCAACAATATTCGATCGGAGAAGCGACATCAAGACGTTCATGAATTCGTTCATCAAATGCTTCTACCTCTTTGTTTGAAAAAGCATTTTCCAATGAAAGCATGGGTACATCGTGCTCTACTTCTGCAAACATTTTTAATGGCGCAGCACCCACGCGCTGCGTCAGAGAATCCGAGGTGATGAACTCAGGATGCGCTGCTTCTAAGGCTTGTAGTTGCTTGAAAAGTTGATCATATTCAGCATCTGAAATAATCGGAGCATCTAAAACATGATAATGATAATTATATTCTTCGAGTTGACGACGAAGTGATTCCAATTTCTTTTTAATGTTTTCATCGCTGACCTTCAAGAGATTACGACTCCGCTAAACTCATCGCTTTTTCAATATCCACACTCACGAGACGCGAGACACCGGGCTCATTCATGGTCACACCAATCAAATGTTCCGCCATTTCAATGGTGATTTTATTATGACTAATGAAAATAAATTGTGTTTTATCCGCCATCGCTTTTACTAATCGCGTGAAACGCAACACATTTGCATCATCTAATGCTGCATCGACTTCATCTAGCAAACAAAAAGGAGCTGGATTTAAATAAAATATCGAAAAGATCAACGCAATGGCCGTCAATGATTTTTCACCACCGGATAATAAATAAATAGAACTATTCCGTTTACCTGGCGGACAAGCCATCATGGTCACGCCTGCCTCTAATAAATTATCACTGGTCAATTCCAAATACGCCTTCCCGCCACCAAAAATCGTGGGAAATAATTCTTGAAATCTTGTGTTTACTTTATCAAACGTATCTTTAAATCGTGCCCGTGTTTCTTTATCGATCTTTGAAATAGCTTCTTCTAACGTATTCAAACCTGATTGCAAATCATCTAATTGTTTATCTAAATATTCTTTACGTTCTAAACAAGTTGCATATTCTTCGATAGCCACCAAATTAATCGCACCTAACCGATTGATACGATTCACCACTTGATCTAATTTTCCTTGCCATTCTTCTGCCGTAATTTCCTGCGGCAAGCCTTTCAAAACATCTTCAATATGAAACTCGGTTAATTTCATTTGCTCTAAAATCGTTTCTGACTTTACTTTCAATCCTTGAGATTCAACACGCAATGCTTCTAACAAATTACGCACTTTATTAATTTCTCTTTCGATAATTTGCCGTTTTTCTTCTAAATTTCGAAATTCTTGCTCTAACGATTCCCTTGCAACACGTGCTGTATTTAACTCAGATTCAACATTCACATGTTTATCTAACGCACGCGATAATGATTTTTTTAAACTATCAATCGGCGGCATTGAATTTAGCTCACCTTCCAAACTCAATTTTCGATCATTAAGAGATAATAATTGCTGTTGCAGTCGCGCCATTGTTTGCTGATGTGACGTTTTTTTTGATTTCGCTGTTTGCAAACGAATTTCGAATTCATGCGATTTTTCTCTCGATTGGTTGATATTATCTCGCGCTACCTGCAATCGTTGTCGCACCATCTCACGCTGAGCCACCAAGGTCTCGCGTGATTGCGCTTGCTCATCCAACTCTTTCATCGCTTGACCCCAATGCGATTTGGCTTGCATCAGTTCAGTTTGCGCTTGTTGTAGTCGATTCGCACAATCTTCTTGCTCACTCATAAAACGCTCGACTTGCTTTTTTAATTCAGCAAAGCGTTCTTTCTTCATTTTGCATTGCGCATTCAATTGTGCGACTTGCGTTTGATATTGATTAACATTTTGCTGCGATTGATCGCGCTCTTGTTCTTGCTTTTTTATTTCATCGCGACGTTGCTGAATATTTTCTTCAATTTCTTGACGAGTCACATCCAACTGTTGAATACGCGTGCTTAATTGTTTTAATTCTTGCTCGCGTTGCAATACGCCAGCCGCCGCATTCTCTTCTCGAAAAATTTTCAACCAAGATTGATTAAGCCAAACACCCTCACGCGTTATCACGGATTCATGAATACTCAGTGATGCACATAATGTCAACGCATCCTCTAATGTATCCGCAACATATATACCAGAAATGAATGAATCCAATGGCCAAGGCGATTTGATTTTTTGCAATAATAAATCACCCTTTTGTTCTTCTTTTTTCACGTCTGCCGCTTGACCCTTCGCAAACAAGCATAAATTACCGGATTTAAAATCAGGTATCGATTTTGCAAAATCCCTCACTTCATCAACACAAATCGCCTGCAAACAAAATCCCAATGCTTTTTCTGCCGCTAATTCCCAACCCTTCTCAACTTCAATATCTTGTGCCAACCGTGGTTGAGTTGATAAGTTATGTTTTGAAACCCACGATGCCGCGGCTTTATCTCGCTGACCCAACGCAGTTTGCTGCAATGCTTCAAGTGAAGCTTGTTGTCCGCGTAATTTTTGTAATTCACTGCGAACATGATCTAAGTGAGTACTCGAATCTTGTTGGGCTCCTTGCAATACGCTGATTGTTTTACGCAATTCATTTAATTGATTTGTTTGAAGCTCTAATTTCTCAACAGCTTCATCCGATTGTTTAGCCAATCCATTCATTTCCTCTGTGAGCGCATCAAAATCAAAACGACCCTGATCTTGTGATAATTGCTCTTGCCGCTTTTGTAATTGCGAAATATTTTGTTCTAAATGTTGAATATGCGTTTTTTCAACTTGCGCGACTTGCGATGTTTTTGCAGATAGTTGATTGAATTCATCCCACTGCGTTTGTCCTGCGCGCATGGCCTCTTCTGCAGAAGCTAATTCTGCTTGCAATCGATCCATTTCTTTTTTAACAGCAATCAATTGAGGTTCAAGCGTTAAAATATCCTGTTCTAATTCAGAAGATTCATCTTCTGTTTCGGTCATTTGATTTTTTACGCTCCGCCAATCATTTTCAATTTGCGCAAGGTCATTTTGCCATTGCTGTTGTCTTTCTTGTTGATGCAAAACATCTTGCTCGATACGCGTAATTTCATTCGCAACAGCATAATAACGACGCTGCACCTCTTGAAAAGCATCATTCGCTACGCGTTGTTCATGACGCAATTGCTCAATCTCGCGATCCGTACCACTTAATTCACTATTGCGCGCTTCTAAAGCCGTTTCTTCATGTTGAATTTTAAGTGTCGCATCGACCATCTTACTATCTATTTGACGCCATTGAATGCTATACAATTCGGCTTGCAATACACGCTCTTGTTCTTTCAAAATCTTATATTTCTCAGCTGTATTGGCCTGATGCTTCAGATGCGCTAATTGTTTTTCTAATTCTGTGCGAAGATCATTAATTCTTGCGACATTATCTTTTGTATGCTGAATACGAAGCTCTGTTTCATGACGACGCTCTTTATATTTGGATATGCCCGCCGCTTCTTCCAAATAAGTACGCAATTCATCGGGTTTAGCTTCAATGATTTTGCTAATCATATTTTGGCCGATAATAGAATAACTACGCGGACCTAAGCCGGTTCCAAGGAAAATATCCACCACATCACGTTTACGACAACGCACGCCATTCAAATAATATGTCGAATCTGATTCACGATTAATCATGCGTTTAATCGAAATTTCGGCAAATTTAGCATATTCTCCACCGATTTTGCCTTCAACATTATCAAAAATGAGTTCGATAGAAGCTTGACCAATTGGCTTGCGCCCATTTGAACCATTAAAAATGACATCCGTTAATGCTTCACCTCTCAAATACTTAGGCGAACTTTCCCCCATCACCCAGGTAACGGCATCAATGATATTGGATTTACCACAACCATTAGGACCGACAATGGCTACCAGGTGGCTAGGGAGCGTAATGGTCGTTGGATCCACAAAGGATTTAAAGCCAGATAATTTGATCTTTGAAAGCTGCATGGGTTGATATTCCCTAAAAATAGTGCCTCCTATTATGCCAGTACCTTTGGCATAGATTCCACACTCTAAATAGATTAAGCTTAATTTTTAACCCTTAATTTAGACCCATTCCCCAGGAAAATAGGAAGCCATGAAACGGATTCAGTGGAAAATACTTTGGTCACCCTACTTGGTCGCTATCATCGGCATTTTGTGCTCTTTTTTGCTGTGGTTTTTGCTGACCTATGATAAGAAAACGGATGTCGTCATCAGGCCCATCGAACTTTATTATCCCTATCTCGTTCTAATCATCGGTGTTTTTATTTCTATTTTAGTGGCTGTGTTAGTGCAGGTAACCCATTTAGCACAACAGCGCGCACAATCGTTGAATGAAGCAAATGAAGATTTAAAGAGAGAAATTGGCGAACGCATTCATGCGGAAGAAATTAAGCAAAAGCTGGAAATCGCCTTATTGCAAGGCCAAAAATTACAAGCGATTGGAACATTGGCAGGCGGGATAGCCCATGATTTTAATAATCTTTTATATGCCATTATTGGTTATGTCGAAATGAGCCGTGAAGATGTCCCCAAAGAAAGCCTGACCTATAAAAATTTAGGTAAAGTGATGGAAGCCGCACATCGAGGTCAAGAATTAGTTTCGCGAATTCTGGCTTTCAGTCGTAGACAACATCATCAATTCGATGTCATTCATTTAAAAAACACCATCGATGCTGCCTTGTCACTATTAAAACCCACGATTCCGGCGAGTGTCCTCATTCATTTTGAACCGACGTTTGATACAACCGTGCTGGGCAATCAAACCCAACTTCATCAAGTATTAGTCAATTTAATTAACAATGCCGTCGACGCCATGGATGGGGAAGGCTCGTTAACCATTCAAATGTCGCTTATCCCTGCAGGCGATGTATTTTTAAAACAATTTCCGCAAATAGAAAATAAAAATTATTGTAAAATTGAAATTTCCGATACAGGACATGGCATGGATCATGCTACAATTGAGCGTATTTTTGAGCCTTTTTTCACAACAAAAGAAGTTGGCAAAGGCACAGGATTGGGTCTCTCGATTGTTCACTCGATTATTAAAGAACATCAAGGTGAGATTACGGTGATCAGCCAATTAGGACATGGCACCACATTTATCATTTTGTTACCCGAATATTTAACGTGAAATTTTGTAAAGATGGTCAATGCATAAGGAGATGTTATGGCAAAAATTTTACTCGTCGAAGATGATGAACTGGTTCGTGATATGTTAACGCAAGTATTACAACGCGCTTCACATGAAGTAATCGTTGCTGCCAATGGCGAAGAAGCGACAGACCGTTTGAAAAACGACAAACCCGACATTATGGTCACCGATATTATTATGCCGAAAAAAAGCGGCATTACCCTTATTTCAGAAGTTAAAAATCGCCATCCCGATATGGAAATTATTGCGATTTCAGGTGGGGGCCGCTTAGATCCGACCGGTTATTTAGATCTCTCTGAAACATTAGGCGCTTCCGTTTCATTTGAAAAACCGATTGATAATACGGCGTTATTAATGGCCATCGATTTATTGTTGCATGGACGAAAAGAAAAAATAAATCATTAGCCATCATCGTAGCAAAGTCGACTGAGCCGTTTTAAAGAAGTATTGCTTTCATGCATACCAATATCGTTGATGAGTTATCCGATATCGTTGTGGTATTAAATTTCTCGCCTTTTTTCGCAGCTGAAATTGAATTAATCCCGTTTCAGCTGTATTCAATTGCTCCGCTTTAATTCGCCGATAAGCACGCATCACCGTGGGATGTGGAAAATGATATCGATTACGATAACCCGTCGAATACACAACAAATTCAGGATGCACTGCTTCAATAAATGAAGCGAGGCCAGATGTTTTACTGCCATGATGAGGCGCAATCAAAATATTCGCCATTAATTGAGAAGCGCTATGAGTTAACAATGCGTTTTCAGCTTGTTTTTCAATATCTCCGGTTAATAAAATTTTTTGATTCCCATTATCGACTTGCAAAACACATGAACTGTCATTGGTTAAATGCAAATGATCGGATGTCGGATATAAAAAAGAAAATGTCACACCCTCCCACCGCCATGTTTTTCCATACAAGCAATATTGCGCAGATAACATCGGAAATTTTTCTGGCACGCTTGTGAAGATCCTCTCTACGGGCATTGCTTTTAGTAACGCTTCTGTACCACCAACGTGATCCAAATCGCCATGACTCATGACCAAGGTATCAATTTGACGAATACCCACTGCTCGCAAATAGGGTAACAAGACGCTTTCCCCCATATCCAATCGCCCTTCATAGCGTGGCCCAGTATCATAGACAAGCGCATGATGTTTTGTTTGCACCACAACAGATAATCCTTGCCCCACATCTAAAATGGTTAACCAATCTTCGCCTATGCGTGGTCGTGATGGTTGATAAAAAAAAAGTGGCATAAGCCATACGACTCCCAACCATTTTCCAGGCACACCCGCCGGCAAAAGAAACAATAAAAATGCGACGATACTTAATCCACATAAAATGGAATTGGGTATCACTTGCTCCCACGCTGAAAAAGGTAACTGTGAAAACCATCGAAGAAAAAACCATAATATCGATACACTGTGATCAGCTAATAATAAAAATAATTTTCCAATAAATGAATTAAAAAATAAAAAAATCCCACTCAAAAAACACAATGGCAAAATAAAAAATCCCATCCAAGGAATAGCCATTGCATTCACAATAAATGAAATCAATGAGGAGGATTGAAATAATAAAAATGATAATGGCATCAACCCTATTCCTATCACCCACTGCACTCTACCCCATTTCCACCAACCACTACGCGCCATGGTGCGGCCACTCATACCATAAATAATCAGTGCAATCGTAAAAAAGGATAGCCAAAAACTATCTGTCAATATATCGAGAGGATTTAAAATTAAAACGGTCAATAATGCCAATGACCATGGATACCACGGATTGATTTTACGATTGGATAATAACGCCACCACATAAATCGTCAACATGATCATAGCGCGTTGCGTTGGAATTGAAAAACCTGCCAGTGCACTATAAATCAATGCCGTTATCCATGCGAAAAATGCACCTGCTTGTACAGCTGGCAACCGTAATACCAAAAAAGGAAATCGACGCCAACACCACGCTACCCCATAGCGTACAAAACCTGCCAACAAACCAATATGCAATCCTGCAATTGCCATCAAATGATTCGTACCTGTTTTTTGCAATACTCGCCAATCATCGAGTGGCATGCCGTGATGCTCACCAATGATCAAGGCCATCAACCACGGCGCGGTTGCAGTATCGGGTAAATTTTTAATTATTTTTTCTTGTACTATTTGTCGTTGCTGATTAATCCATGCATAAAATCTATCATGCTTTAATAATTTATTTTTTGGACTCGATACAACATAGCCTGTTGCACGCAATCCTTTTTGCAACGCCCATCCTTCCATATCAAAAGACCCTTGATTTTGTGTGCCGTGAATGCGTTTTAATTTCACGTTTAATCGCCACTCATCACCTACTTTTAATGGCACATGGTTATCACGCCAAGTTAAACGAATAAGATGATGATTTGCCAATTCAAATTCAAACGATGTTTCTGCACGATCGATCATGGGTAATGAAGCAATATAACCTTTTATCATGACGGATTGACCTTCTTGATGCTTTGGCAACGTCCACGATAATAATTGTGATGCGTACCACGCCGCCCAAACAAAGCCTAATGCGAAAGCGATAAAAACATAACTACTCTGAAAATATTTTCGCAAAATTCTCCAAAAAACCGTACTGATCATTAACAACAAAAATAAAAATGGATCCGTCGGTAATTGTGAAAATTGTTGCAACCAAAAATCGCCTAATAAGAAGGCGAGAGAAAAGAGGATCATCACTGATATCCTTTTTTAGGAAAAAGTCTGTTTGCTGAAAGGTGTTATTTCTTAATGCAATGCCAACTCATAACCACAGAATAATACTTTTTAAGCTAAACTTAGTTTATAGCTTAATCTTTTATTAATTATGGATCATCATGCGAACAAACAGCAACGCATTGATAAATAATCAAAAAAAAGAAGTGACTGACACAAGTTTGCCCGTGTGCGACGTTGTTATTGTTGGAGCAGGCCCTGTCGGGCTTTACAGCGCATATGAGCTTGCCAATAAGAATAAAAGTATTCTTGTTCTAGAAAAACGCTCGCAAAAAGACGCTATGCTAAGACCCCAGGTTATCACTTTAACGCCAAAGACCAAAGAGCTGCTCGTCAATATGATCACTGAAAAAGATGATTTAACAGATTCTGATATTAAATTTTTAAGTTCACTTAAATATTTCATCGAAGCTAAAATTAGCTCCATACAAAAATTTATTTTTAATCGATTACAAAAATTTTCAAAAAACGTTACGATTAATTACGAATCTCAATTAAAAGAGGTCAACCTCGCAGGCGGCGTGGCAATTTTAAATAAAATTCAAAATCAAAACGAACAGACTTTCTTTTTAAAATTCAAACATATCATTGCTGCTGATGGCGCAAGATCAGAGACGCTCGAACTAATAAACGAAAATCTAAAAATAAACAAAAGAGAAACCATCACAAAAACAACTCCGTTTGAAATGCACTATCGGAGTGAAACATACCATTTGTCCGCTTATATCAAAATAGAAATAGAAAAAAACATGGCTCACCTTAATCTACCAAAAAATGAATTCGTTATTTTTGTTAATGACAATATCGGAGATAGCCAAAAATATCTAACCTTCTTAAGGATAGATAAAATTTCATTCGAAAATAACAACCACAAAAAGGGCAAAATAAATTTTGTTGCTGAAATCCCCAAGCACCTCTACGATGATCTAACAAAAAATGATACTTCCTATCAAGAAAAATTGCGTGTAGGGTTAAAATACATCAAGGATACAATTATATATTTTTATAGTCTACATCCCGAAATAAACACCCCTATAAATAATGACACGATCTCTATTAATATCACTGAGAGCAAAAGCAATAAAAAAAAGGATGAACTAAAACTTCTTGCCTTCCGCGGAGACATATCAAAAGCAAGCAGCGCTTGCAAAGAAATTAATGGCCATGCATTTTATTTAATCGGGGATTCACTTTTCACGCCTAACTATCATCTCGGACATGGAATAAATGATGGATTTTCAGAAGCAGAAAACATCGCCTTATTACCAATCAATCAAAGCGATCCAACTTTCAATGATAAAATTCTGGAACACATGTCAAACTATCAAGAATTAACCGATACATTCATTCGAAATATAAGAATACAGACATTTGGATTAAGAATTGCACGACTACTGGGCGATAAAGAATACCAATATTTTGTCAATCAAACTGAAGAGCTAGTCGATACTTACGGCAAGAATAGTATTTTAAACTTTCATTCTCTATTTAATAACGGACTGGATAGCAATCATCATCCATTCAAAAAATATATTAATAAAATTTTTGAATTTGATTTCGAAAACAGCATACCCGATGAACTTAATAAAAAAATAAATGAATGGATAACGTTACTTAAAACCGCACCTCACTTTGCAAAAGATTATTCATTTTATATCATGGAAAAACTCGAAAAAATAAGAAAAGAAATTTATTTTCGTTATAAAAATAACCAGGCTGACCTTACAATTAAAAAATTTTTCGATTGCTATTTCGAGTACAAAAACATATTAAATGTCATATCTGAAAATTTTTTAAAGATGAATAAAAATCAATTAAATAAGATGATTGATTGCGAAAATAAATCAACCACAGTAAAAATAACGCCACTTTATGACGCATTACAACAAGCTGATGATACAACTATTTTAAAGATGATTCAAAACGGCGCCGATCCTTATAAAATTTCCAATAATCCTATCGATTCAACTATTTTTTGTGTTGATGATAGATTATTCAAAGATACTCACTTAACAAAAATGCTTATCGAAGACGGGAAGGTTAATCCTTTCCAATCCCGATTGGTATGCAATAAACTATTCGATAACAAAGAAATGGAAAAATACCCTGCTTTTATTATTATGTGTATCTTAGCATTTCATGATCATCCCGTATGGTATAGTGAAACTATTCGCGGCCACTCAACGGAAGTTATTGAAAAAAATCTACTCTTTTTTAGAGAAAACCTGCTTGATAACACGCTGCATAGCATGTCAAAGACTGATTTGTACAACCTCTTTGAAAATCAACCATTTTCTGCTGAAGAAATATCTGCATTTTCTGATGAAGAAGTATCTGCCTTTATCGATCGGCTAAAAAATGACATCAACAACTATATTCAGAATATGATAGTGCCCACATGTGCTTCCCAAGAACAAGGTCAAGAATTATCGTCATTTTCTCCTAATAAAGAAATTCTTGCCCTCAATGAAACCACCAATAAAGAAGATAAGATAATATCACCCCGAAAAAACGCATAATAATTCCGAACCTTTCACCATCACAATGCTTTCACCATCTCCGCCACCCCTCCCACCCACTCTTGCGATGCGTTCAGACAAGGAATAAAAGTAAATTTGTGACCGCCTAATGCAAGCCATTGCGAACGTGCACGGATATTCACTTCTTCCAATGTCTCCAAACAATCCGTCACAAATGAAGGACAAACCATCGCAAGGTGACGCACGCCACGCTCAAACAACGTTGGTAAAACCAAATCCATGTATGGCTTAATCCATGGTGTGCGACCTAACCGTGATTGAAAGGCAACATCATATTGATCTGATCGTAATTTCAACCCATCAACTAATGCCTGTGTCGTTGCATAACATTGCGCACGATAACAATTTCGGTTTGAATCTTGCATCGACGGACACGCATGAAGATGATCGCAAGCAGCCTTGCAGTGACTTTTTCGAATATGCCTTTCAGGTAATCCATGATAACTAAACAAAACAAAATCCGGTTTGTGTTGCTCTATGTTTTTTTTAATCATTTCACTATAGGCTGAAATAAACTCCATATCATCATAAAAATCTTTTTTTATCTTAATATTCGGTATATTCCATTGTTTTTTTATTTTCATCAGCAAATCTTCAATCGCAGATCCTGTCGCTGCAGAAGAATATTGCGGATAAAGTGGTATCGCAATCAGCGAATCAGCTTCTTTTAATCGAGATAATGCTTGCGCAACAGACGGTTGACCATACCGCATTCCCAATTCAACGATATAATCATCACCGAGCGCCACACCCAATGCTTCTTTTAATTGCAAACTATATGATAATAACGGCGATCCTGTTTCAGACCAAATTTTTTGGTAGGCCGCTGCCGTTTTACGATAACGAAACGGAACAATTAATCCATTAATTAATGGCCACCGAATAAAAGCGGGCAAATCAATCACTCTCTCATCATTTAAAAATTCGCGAAGATATTTTCGAACAGAAGAGGGATCACATTGATCAGGCGTACCTAAATTCATTAACAAAACATCGGTTTTTTTCATCGCACTAATGACTCACTAATATGCCTTCTTCAATTCGGAAAATGCGCTGTGATTGTTTTGCAATATGATAGTCATGCGTCACCATCACCACACTCATTTGATGTTTTTTTTGTAAATCAAAAAATAATTGCAATACTTTATCTGCATTATGCGGATCCAAGTTGCCTGTTGGTTCATCTGCTAATACACAGAGCGGATTGGCGACCAACGCACGCGCAATCGCAACACGCTGTCTTTCACCGCCTGATAATTGCCCCAATCGATGTTGCATGCGATCTTTCAATCCAACCTGCTCCAACAAATATGCCGCGCGTTCTTTAACGTGACGCGGATCAACATGAGCAATCAACAGCGGCATACCCACATTTTCCAGAGCAGAAAATTCAGGTAATAAATGATGGAATTGATAAACAAATCCCAATGAATGATTACGTAATTTACATTTTTCTGTTTCACTTAATTGATGTAAATTTTTTCCATTCAACCATACTTCACCATGAGAAGGTTTATCTAAGCCGCCCAATAAATGCAATAAGGTACTTTTTCCTGAACCTGAGGTCCCCACAATCGCAACCATTTCACTTGGGTTAACGGCTAATTCAATTCGTTTTAACACTTCAATTTTAGAAGCGCCATCTACATAATTTTTAGCCAGTTGATGGCAAGCTATCACGGGATTATTCATAACGCAGTGACTCCACAGGATCCATTTTAGACGCGCGCCAAGCAGGGTAAATCGTTGCAAGCAAACTCAAAAAGAGTGATGAAAAACAAATTTTCACCACATCCGACACTTCAATTTTCGATGGAAGATAATCAACAAAATACACACCGGATGAAAGTAATTGCACATGGAAAATTTGTTCAATCCCATTCACAATATCAGTGACATTCCACGCCAAACTGATTCCACCTATCAAACCCAACAAAGTACCCAGCAACCCAATAATGCCGCCCTGAACCACAAAAATCATCATGATCATGCGCGGCGTCGCACCGAATGTGCGGAGAATAGCAATATCCGATTCTTTTTCACTAACTACCATGATTAATGTCGATACTAAATTAAATGCAGCCACTGCAATTAATAATAACAAAATTAAAAACATCATCGTTTTTTCTAATTGAATTGCATGAAAAAAATCACCGAATTGATCAGCCCACGTACTCACACTTGCACTCGATGATAATTCGCGTAATAACATATCGGCAATATGGGGTGCGGCGAATACATTCGGCGTATTGAGATGCAACCCCGTCACCATATCGGCATTGAGTCCTAATAATTTTTGCGCATCTTGCAGTTGAATAAACCCGACACCACGATCAAAACCAAATCCATTTCCCGCACGAAATATGCCCACCAACGTAAATCGTTTGAATCGCGGAATAATTCCTGCCGGCGTCATCGAAACTTGCGGTGTAACAACTGTGATTTTATCCCCTATTTTCGCATTCAATCGCGCAGCTAAATCTTCTCCCAATACAATGCTAAATTCGCCAGCTTTCAAATTCGTTAATTGTCCCATCACCATTTTGTTAGCAACTTGTGAAACCTTCTTTTCATCGTTTGGCAAAATCCCAAATAAAAGTGAAGGCTGTGTTGAACCACCATAATTTAATAAAACTTCGCCTGTCACAAAAGGCGCTGATGCTGTAATAGAAGGGAATTGTGACACTTCTTTTTGTAATGATTCCCAACCAGAAATATAGCCACGGGTACTGCTAATGGTAATCGGCGGCACCATACTAAAAACTCGTTTTTGAATTTCATAATCAAATCCATTCATCACAGACAAAACTGTAATTAACACCGTAATGCCCAATGCAATACCCATCATCGAAATGACTGAAATAAATGAAACAAAATGATTACGACGCTTCGCACGCGTATAACGCAATCCGATAAAAAGGGCAGCAGGTCTAAACATAAGGTTTGACAGCTCCATGAAATAAATGAAAGAAATTTTCCGTGGTTTGTTTAGCAAATAATTCAAATGATTCGTTGCGTAATTTTGAGATAAATTCAGCGGTATGACGCACATAAGCCGGTTCATTGGGCTTGCCACGATGCGGATTGGGTGCGAGATAAGGTGCATCGGTTTCAATTAATATGCGATCCAATGGCATCAAGCGTGCCGTTTCTTGCACTGCTGTCGCATTTTTGAATGTCACCACACCAGAAAAAGAAATATAAAAATTCATTTCCAAGGCTTTTTTAGCTGTTATGACATCTTCGCTAAAACAATGCATCACTCCACCCACTGCATCTGCACCTTCTTCTTGCATGATGCGCAAGGTATCTTCTCTCGCATGGCGTGTATGAATAATCAAAGGCTTTTTCACTGCTTTAGCTGCACGAATGTGCTGACGAAAACGTTCGCGCTGCCAATCCAAATCACCGGTTGAACGAAAATAATCTAACCCCGTTTCACCAATCGCAATAACTTTATTATGTGTTGCGAGACCAGCTAACTCTTCTGCATTCACTTCTTCCTCTTGCTCATTCGGATGCAAACCAACCGAGGCACTGACAAAAGAATACGCTTCTGCTGTTTTTAAAACTTGTGGAAAATCTTTTAAACTCACACACACATTTAATAAATAACACACACCTTGTGCATTGGCTCGCGATATCACCCCTGCTAATGTCCCATTTTCTTGCGTTACATCGAGCATATCTAAATGGCAATGCGAATCGACTAAAAACATGCTTGCCTCCAACGAATCAACGCGCTTTCTAATAACAAGGGCTTATTTAAATTCATGCCATTACGAATTTGTTGACGAATTTGTTGTAAATAATTCATATAAGTCAGATGAAATTCCACAGATCGTTCTTTTGATAAGGCGGTGAGTTGTGAAAAATAATCGGCATTCATCAGTTGTTTTACATCACATCCTAATTGCAATCTCAACAAATCCATCACCCATACCAACATAAAATCAATCCATTTGATAGGTTCGATTTTTTGAAATTTCGCAGCAGACTGAATCGGATCTTCTTGCTGCTGACTTAATCGCTGCAATGTTTCCAAGAAATTTCGCCGAAAAACAAGTGTTTCGTTACGAGATAAAGCTAATGCCATTAATGGCGCACCATTGGCTAGATGTAGTAAAAAAGCAGCCTCATTCTCATCTGATAATTGTGGTTTTAACCAAGGAATCACTTCCGTTGAAAGTGGTAATGGAAAATGAATTCGCTGACATCGACTCAAAATGGTTGCCGGCAAATGTTGCGCTTGATCCGTAATCAGCATGATGACAACCTGGGCTGGCGGTTCTTCCAATGTTTTTAACAAGGCATTTGCAGCATGCGCATTCAATTGATCCGCAGGATGAATGAGCAAAATACGATCCGCATTTTCTAACGATGAATGATAAACAAAATCACTGGCTTCACGAATTTGATCAATCTTAATGGCTTGCCCTTCTTTTTCTGGCTTAATCCAGCTTACATTGGGATGCACATCACGCTCAAGCAAATGGCAGGCATGACAAACACCACAAGCGTTTCCTTCTGCATCCACTTGTTGACACAACCATGCACGAGTGAGTGCTTGAGCAAATAGCACTTTTCCCATCCCTACACTGCCCGTTACCAATAAAGCATGCGGTAATCGACGATCTTGTTTCATACGCCACACATGTTGCCATTGTTTATTTTGCCAAGGAAATATCATGCGATGGCAGTCCTAAATATATTTAATGCATCATGCAATTGCTGTTCAACCAGGGCGAGCGAAACACTCGCATCAACCACCTTGATTCGTTGCGGACTTTCTTTTGCACGATCCAAATAAACTTGACGCACACGATGAAAAAAATCCATTTTTTCTTGCTCAATGCGATCTTTTTCACCCCCTCGATGGGCAGCCCGTTCAAAACCTTGCTCAGGCGAAATATCTAATAGCAACGTTAAATCAGGATAGTGCGCACCCACAATCCATTCATCCAAGATTGCAATCTTTTGTTTATCCATTTTTCTTCCGCCGCCTTGATAAGCATAACTCGCATCAACGAATCGATCTGAGACAACCCATTTTCCCGCAGTTAATGCAGGAAGAATTTTGTGATGCAGATGCTGTGCACGTCCAGCAAACATCAATAATAATTCTGAATCCGATGTCATCACTTCGTTCACGTTAGAATGCAAAATCAATGCGCGCATTTCTTCTGCTAATAATGTTCCACCTGGCTCGCGAGTCCACACCACATCAATATTTGCTTCAGAAAAATATTTCTTCAGATACGTCAACGCCGTACTCTTTCCTGCACCTTCGATACCCTCAATCGTAATAAATCGACCTTTCATTTCGTGCTTCCTTTACGCATAGCAGCTGCCTTTTTCACTGCTGCATCATGTTCAGGCAATGTTTTAGAAAACTGATGGCGGCCATTCCCTTGCGCCACAAAATAAAAATAATCATTCTTATCTGGATGAATCGCTGCTTGTAAAGAAAATAGGCTCGGCATCGCAATCGGCGTTGGTGGTAATCCTTTGCGCATGTAAGTGTTATAAGCATTATTTTCACGTAAATTTTGTTTATAAATTTTTCCATCATACCGCTGACCCAACCCATATATCACGGTGGGATCAAATTGCAGTAACATGTTTTTTTGCAATCGATTAACTAATACGCCTGCAATCACCGGACGTTCGGAATTAAGATACGCTTCTTTTTCAATGAGCGAGGCCGCAATCAAGGCTTCATAAGCATTTTTATAGGGAAGCCCGAGCGCTCGTTGTTGCCACAATTCAGCTAAACGATTCTGCATTAAATCAAACGCGCGTTTTAAAATCACTAAATCGAGTGAATCACGCGTGTAATAGTATGTCTCCGGATAAAACTCACCTTCAGGCGCAAGTTCTGCATGACCTAATTCTTGCATGATTTGCCGATCATCCCATTTTGCAATCACATGACGCAAAGCAGGCTCTTTTTGTAATGCTTGACGAAGTTGATTGAACGTCCAACCAGGCACAATAACCATAGCATGGTAATAAAATCCTTTCCCTTGGGTGACCTGTTTCCAAATCGAATTCAAGGTGGATCCTTTCGGGAAAAAATATTCGCCGGTTTTTAATTGCGCATCAGTTTGCGGGTAAACAAATAATAAAAATAATCCAGGATAGCGAATCATTCCTTGTTGCGATAAATCGACAGCTAATTGTTTCTTACTCGTGCCGGGTCGCAAGTAATAAATTACGCCACTTTTTTTTTGAATGACAGGGGTAAAAAAAAGATACCCCCACAAGCTAAAAAAACAAATGATCAGTAACAGAATGCCAATAATATAGTTCGCTGATTTTTTCATAGAAAAAAAATAACTCTCCAAGTGTCATCTTAAGCGAAGCACATGAAAAGACAGATAGTAACATCTAAAGGCGTTTGAATACTAATGTGCCATTTGTTCCGCCAAAACCAAATGAATTGGATAAGACGACATCCATCGACATGGCTTGTGCTTGATGTGGAACTAAATTTAAATCGCAATTTTCACTAGGATGATCCAGGTTGATTGTCGGCGGCGCAACTTGATCGCGTAGCGCTAAAAGACAAAAAATCGCTTCGACGGCTCCTGCTGCACCTAATAAATGACCCGTCATGGATTTCGTTGAGCTGACCGCTAACCGATAAGCATGATCACCAAAACTATGCTTTATTCCCATGATTTCTAATTCATCGCCTGCCGGCGTGGATGTACCATGAGCATTAATATACTGCACATCCTCAGGATTCATCCCTGCGTCTTTCAATGCCGCAGTCATGGAAACGGCAGCTCCCTTCCCTTCTGGATCAGGAGAGGTCATGTGATAGGCATCAGCCCCCATGCCAAAGCCAGCTAATTCTGCATAAATACGTGCGCCACGTGCTTTAGCGTGTTCATATTCTTCCAATACCAACATACCCGCACCATCGCCCAATACGAAACCATCTCGATCTTTATCCCACGGTCGGCTAGCTTTTTCTGGCTCATTATTCCGAGTAGAAAGTGCACGCATAGCGGCAAAACCTGAAATACCTAATTTCGTTGTGGCCATTTCAGCTGCACCAGCCACCATCACATCCGCATCACCATAAGCAATAGACCGAGCGGCGAGGCCAATGTTATGCGTACCGGTTGTACAAGCAGAAACTAATGCAATATTAGGCCCTTTCATACCATATTGAATGGAAAGATTGCCTGCGATCATATTGATGAGTGCACCTGGAATAAAAAAAGGCGAAATACGACGAGGGCCTGATTCCAATAGTACGGAATGATATCGCTCAATCGTTGGCAATCCCCCAATACCCGATCCAATCGCCAACCCAATACGATGCGCATTTTCTTCTGTTACTTGCAAGCTAGAATCGGTAATCGCTTGTATCGCAGCTGCCATTCCATATTGAATAAAATAATCGCGTTTTCTTGCTTCTTTTTCAGGCATGTAAAGGGTTGGATCAAAATTTTTCACACGACTGCAAATTTGACAAGACAAATCCGTCGCATCGAAATGATCGATTGAAGCAACACCACTTCTTCCAGCCAATATAGCCTGCCAAGTGCTTTCTGCTTCATGTGCTAATGGGGTAACCATACCGATACCGGTAATGACGACACGTCTTTTATTCAAACTACCATCCTCCAGCGAATTTTCGCTGTTTTAAAGCGCCCGATGGGTGAAATGAGGGTAATGTAAACAATCGCAGTATTAGCTCGCTTTGGTTTCTTTTTCCATGCGAGAAACAATGTAATTGACGGCATCTTTAATGGTAATAATTTTCTCAGCATCTTCATCAGGAATTTCTGTTTCAAATTCTTCTTCAAGCGCCATGACTAATTCGACGGTATCTAATGAATCAGCGCCCAAATCATCGACAAAAGAAGCATCATTTGTCACTTCATCTTCTTTGACGCCCAATTGTTCAACGACAATTTTTTTCACTCTTGCTTCAATTTCATTTGTCTTTGTAGTCATGATATCGTTTTCCTCTTAAATACTATTAACCGAAAATTCTGTTAGTTTATTCAAAAACCGTTAAGTTGCAACTAATTCATAAACATTCCACCATTCACCTGCAATGTTTGGCCGGTAATATACCCTGCCAAGGGTGACGCAAGAAATACCACTGCCGCTGCAATATCTTCAATCTTTCCAAGACATTGCATAGGAATACGATCAAATATCGCTTGACGTTGTTCTTCGGTGAGCGCATGGGTCATGTCAGTCGAGATATAGCCTGGTGAAACAGTATTCACTGTTATGAATCGGGAACCGACTTCCAAAGCCAATGCCTTGCTAAAACCAATAACCCCTGCTTTTGCAGCTGCGTAATTGACTTGTCCCGGATTACCGATTGATCCAACCACTGAACCAATATTAATAATTCTGCCCCAACGTGCTTTAATCATGTCGCGAATACATGCTTTACTGAGACGATAGACGGAACTTAAATTCGTTTCGATGACACGCAACCATTCTTCTTCTTTCATGCGCATCAACAAATTATCTTGGTTAATGGCAGCATTATTCACTAAGATATCAACCGCCCCTACTTTTTCTTTTATTTTTAACATCAATTCATCAATAGATTGCTGCATCGTCACATTCAACACCATGCCAATTCCATCTATTTTTTCCTGTTGAAATGCTTGTGTTAAACGATCCGCACCTTCTTGTGTCGTAGCAGTGCCGACTATTTTGGCACCTTCATGTCCCAATGCTAATGCAATTCCATGACCGATGCCGCGACTGGCACCCGTAATCAAAGCTGTTTTGGTTTGTAATAACGGTTCGCGAAACATCACAAACTCCTTTTATCTATGGCCTGTTGAAACTTAATCAGACCCTAATTTTAAAACAACATCTAAATTAGCTAAATCATTCGTAGAAAATAAGGTTAATTGCTTATCGATACGTTTATTTAACCCTGTTAACACTTTATTAGGCCCGCATTCAATAAGGGTTGTCACACCTTGTTTCACAAAATTTTGAATCATTTGCACCCAACGGACAGGATGATATAACTGTTTAATCAATCCATCACGAATCGAATGAACATCGGAATAAATCGTTGCATCCACATTATTCATCACAGGAATATTCGGTAATTGAATGGATAGGGTTGACAATAACTCTGCCAGCCTCTCTGCTGCCGGTCGCATCAATTCACAATGTGAAGGAACGCTAACAGGAATAAGCATCGCTAATTTTGCATTCTGTTCTTTTGCTAACCTTACAACATCTTCTACTGCTTTTTTATGACCTGCCACGACGACTTGACCAATGCTATTAAAATTAGCAGGTGAAACCACCTCACCGGATTTAGCGACTTCGTCACATAATGTCGAAACTTTTTCATCATCCAAACCAACAATAGCAGCCATGGCACCCTTATTTTCTGCAACCGCTTCTTGCATATATTGACCGCGAGCCGAAACCAATTTAATTGCGTCAGTCAGCGTTAATGCATTTGCACAAACTAAAGCAGTATATTCACCCAAACTATGACCCGCCAGCATCGCTGGCCTCATTGAGTTTTTAGAAAGAAAAATTTTCCAAATTGCATAAGAAGCAGCTAATAAAGCCGGTTGAGTATGCATGGTTTGATTTAATACTTCAGCAGGACCGGCTTGTACCATTTGCCACAAGTCATAATTTAACACAGCCGAAGCCTCATCAAAGATTCTTTGCACTTCAGGAAACTGCGCAGCAATATCTGCCAACATGCCGACTGATTGCGAACCTTGGCCGGGAAATACGAATGCTAAGTGATGATTGATTGCCATTAATATTTCACCAATGCCGAGCCCCAAGCTAATCCGCCACCAAACCCTTCCATCATCAATAGTTGTCCAGGCTGAACATGACCCGAGCGTACTGCTTGATCTAATGCCAATGGAATAGAGGCACTGGAAGTATTGCCTTGATCAGGTAAAGTAATCTCCACACGATCCATCGGCAAATCTAATTTTTTTGCCATCGCTTCAATAATGCGAATGTTGGCTTGATGCGGAATAAGCCAATCAACTGCCGATTTCTCCAAGTGATTCGCTGCCAACGTTTCATCGAAAAGATCGCCTAATCGATTCACCGCTAATTTGAAAAGCTGGTTACCCATCATTTTCACTGTTTCCATTTCAGCATTCGATGATGAGCCAGCACGCAGGTATAAAACATCTTTGTGTGTCCCGTCTGCGTGTAAATGCGTCGATAAAATACCGGGTTCATCACTTGCCCCCAACACCACTGCACCTGCGCCATCACCAAACAACACGCAAGTGGCTCGATCACTCCAATCAAGAATGCGTGACATAATTTCACTACCAATAATCAATGCATTTTTAATGGCACCAGTACGAATATATTGATCCGCAATACTCAAACCATACATAAATCCGGCGCATGCTGATGCATTTAAATCAAAGGCAGGACAACCCGCGATACCGAAACGCTCTTGCAATAAGCAAGCCGTACTCGGAAAAACTAATTGGGGTGTCGTGGATGTGACAATGATCATACCAATCTCTTTTGGCAAAATACCCGCCACATCCAATGCAATGCGTCCGGCTTTATCTGCCATCATTGCAACCGTTTCATCTGCAGCAGCAATATGACGTTTTCGTATGCCCGTTCGTTCAAGTATCCACTCATTACTCGTATCAACCATTTTTTCTAAATCAAAATTTGTTAAAATTTTTTCGGGCAAATAACTTCCTGTCCCTAAAATTTTAGAATAAGTCATATGTTTAATGATCCCCTTGCAAGGGTAAGGATGATTTCAATAATGCTTCGACTTCATGTCGAATTCTTTCAGGTACTTTTTTTTCAACTTCCGTCATGGCTTCTTTAATTGCATAAGTAAAACTCTTGATACTAGCACCACCGTGACTTTTAATGACGATGCCTTGCAACCCAATCAAGGTCGCTCCATTGTAACGAGCAGGATCAATACGTTTCATCGATAATTTCAAAATAGGTTTGGTTAATAGGCCTATTAGTTTCGTAAAAAAATTTCGCATGAAAGCGTCTTTAATTAATCGAGTGATAAGAAGAGCAACCCCTTCCGTTGTTTTCAATGCCACATTTCCAACAAAACCATCGCACACAACAACATCAACTTCACCATGATAAATAGCATCGCCTTCTACATAACCCACATAATTAATACATTTTGCATTTGATAATAATTGCGCGGTCTTCTTAACTTGTTCGTTTCCTTTAATTTCTTCTTCACCAATATTTAATAAACAAACTCTTGGATTTGATATATTCTCAACCGCAGATGCCAACACAGAACCCATCACAGCAAACTGCACTAAATCTTCTGCACGGGAATCCACATTTGCGCCTAAATCTAACATGCGTACATTTTTATGAGGATCCATCGTTGGAAACGTCGAAATAATAGCGGGACGATCAATGCCGGGTAATGTCTTTAATACAAATCGCGCTGTTGCCATCAAGGCACCCGTATTACCTGCGCTGACACAAGCTTCCGCCTTCCCTTCTTTCACTTGATTGATAGCAACACGCATAGATGAATCTTTTTTATTACGCAATGCATGCGAAACAGGTTCATCCATTTCTACTTTTTGTGAAGCATGTTGAATCAGTAATCGATCAGGGTCGTAGGTATGCGAGCGCAATGCTTCCCGCAAAACACGCTCATCACCCACTAACAACAATCGTAAATGAGGATACTTTGCCAGCATTTCAAGAGAAGCAGGAACAGTAACGGGAGGGCCATGATCGCCTCCCATTGCATCAATCGCGATCGTAATCATTCGGAATGTTGAGGCAAGAAGAAAAAACTATTCTTCGCCATCCTCTTCTTCTTCAACCACGACAGCTTTGTCATTAAGGATTTGACGACCCTTGTAATAACCTTCCGGGCTAATATGGTGACGACGATGCGTTTCACCCGTCACAGGATCGGTTGATAAAGTAGGTTTGGTTAACCCATCATGTGCCCGACGCATTCCACGTCTTGAACGAGTGACACGACTTTTTTGAACAGCCATCTTAAACTCCCCTCATCATTTTCTTGCAAAAAAGCCCATTAGTGCTTGTTTATTAAGAATTATTTACGTTTATATTTTAAAGACTCCAACACACGGAAAGGATTATCCTCCTTCCCCTGCTCCCATCCTGATTCCATTTGCGGTAATTGTACTTTACAACTATCAGGTGCATGCCTCGGGATAATAGGCAAATTCAACATGATTTCATCTTCAATCAACTCTCTTAATGCCAACATCCCTTCTTGTGCTAAGGCGGGTTCATAATGCTCTGGCAAGGTATCTGCTTGCTCTATCGTATCAATGATCCCCAAAGCAAAGTCCGACATTATTTCATAACTGAAGGGTTCGAGACAACGTTGACATTGCAGCGTTAGCTGAGTTGTCAGATGACCTTTAATGAAAGTAATACCCTGTTCATCAATGCCAAATTGCAAATCCACGGCTACTTTGTCTTGATGATTCTCTTGCGAAGCAACATTAACAATGAGCCTCGGCATATCGGTAATCATCAACGCGCCCGACAAGGCCAAGCCTTGTTCAGCATAGCGATAGGGGTTGATATGTTCAGGTATGTATTGGTCAGACATGCGGGCATTTTATGAGCACGAAAGAAGCCTGTCAATCACCAAAAAATACTAACTTAAAAATCGCCTAAAACTTTTTTCATCCCTTAAGGCTCTCTTAAGCTTCCATCCATTATAGTCACAAGGCATTGATGATTTTATTTACAAACCATTGTAAAAATTTTGGGAGCAACATCCTCGAAATACAAAATCAGCCATGCACTACGGATCTCTATTATTACTTTCATAAAAGGAAATTTATCATGCAACCACGTTTTGTATTTTTACCTTTCGACAAACTTGAAGATAATGTCGATAACTTACTAGAAAAAGTAGAAAAAAACCACCAAGAAAAAAATACAGCTATCGGAATAGCGCGAGGCAACCAACTAAATTTATTAAAATCCCTTTTTAATAAATTAAAAAAAACAGCGACTGATAAGGGTAGAAAAATCAAAAGATCATCTAATGAAGAAAAAACAGAAAAAAAATATCTGAGTGACGATGACCGTGCAAAAATTGCAACGGGGATTCTTTTGAATATCAAAAAAGAAATAGAAATAGAATATTCTGGTCTATTAAATAAAATGATTGGTATGGTCGTTTCAAACGTACCTCAAAATAGTACGTTATATTCAGGCATTGACGAAGCCATCGGAATCAATGAAATGAATGTACTGGATGAAGCATCAGAAAAAGAAGCACGACTGGCCGCAGCAAAATTCGGTACCTTAATACAAGAGGTCAATGAATTTGATCGTCAAAAACTTAAAAAATTAAATCAATTAGAAGTACTCGAATTTACGATGAAAACATCTTCAGAAAAAGAAGTCGATCACATTGATACATTTGAAAATCAATTTGCACCCTCAAAAGTCAACCCTGCTAAAAAATCGGGAAACAAAAAGCCCGTTGCGTTAGCTGTCAAGCAAACACCTATCGAACCTAATGCGTTTTATGATGGGTTACGCAGCAAAGGTGAGCAATATAAAGAACACAATGCCGCGCTCACCAACGAAGTATTGCGTAATGAAAAAATCAATCGCATTGGTTTGTTTAGTCAGGTACACGCAGACATTCGCGACAAAACAAAAACACTTAATACTGCAACGACCGATGAAACACACGAAATCCGCGTCTCGGATGACCAGGATGTCAAATCAAAACCCATTCAGGCTACTTATCGCCCCACTATCAGACGATAAATTACCCCTGCATCGTCAATGACTGTACAAATTTTAAATTGACGACAAACTAGAAGCCACTTTTGCTCCTTTGCAAAGTGGCTTCCATCCTCTTTGTCAGCCATCGCCCCTTGCTCATGAAAGATTTTTTCCAAGATTTTTTTATTCGCTTGCTATCTCTCATCAGATAATTTATCTTGATAGCTTAATGCAGAAAAACAACTATATATTGTGGTTTCAATCCGTACAAACCACAAGTCTGCTTATCATGACTATATTTTTTAAACGATCTGTTAGCAACGATAGAGTCATCGTTTGGTGGAGCCAATCTGTCTATTGTTTCTAACTAATCATTTACTCGACATCATCATGGAGAATGAAACGTGGCTACCCAAATAACTTCCCATACAACCCCCAATACTCATTCTGATGTGACACATCCTACTCATTTCGAAGTCACACAAACAGCGCCTGGCCTCATCAAAGTGATACGGCGCAATGGAACCGTCACCCCGTTTGACATTAATAAAATCGCGGTAGCCATGACCAAAGCTTTTTTAGCCGTTGAAGGTGACGCAGCCGCCGCCTCATCGCGAATTCACGAAAAAGTTTCTCTATTAACGAAAAAAATTGCAGATACCTTTGCTCGCCGCTTGCACAGCAATGGCACCATTCATATTGAAGAAATCCAAGATAGCGTTGAATTAGAACTCATGCGTGCTGCTGAATATAAAGTAGCAAAAGCTTATGTGCTTTATCGTGAAGAACGTCGACGCATTCGTGAACAAGAAGAAGCGGAAAGTAAAAAAACAACGCCTGTTTTGCACGTCACAACGATCGATGGCCACATCAAGCCGCTTGACATGAATGCTTTAATTCATCAAGTACAAAACGCTTGCGCAAATTTATCCGGCGTACAACCCGATCTCATCATTGAAGATGTTAAGCGCAATCTTTTTGATAAAGTACCGCAACGCGAAGTCAATAAAGCACTTCTCATGTCTGCGCGTATTTTGATTGAAAAAGAACCTCATTACACGTATGTCGCTGCTCGCTTATTATTAAATGATTTAGGCCGTGAAGCTTTCAATTTTCTCGATATACCAGAAAATTTATCTACCAATGACTTATCCCGTTTTTACCCTACTTATTTCGCCAGTTATCTCGATGCGGGAATTAAATTAGAATTACTTGATCCTCAATTAAAAACATTCGATCTCGAAAAAATAATGAATGCCATCAAACCAGAACGTGATTTGCAATTCACTTATCTCGGTTTACAAACATTATACGATCGCTATTTTATTCACTGGGAAGGATCACGCTTTGAATTGCCTCAAGCATTTTTTATGCGTGTTGCAATGGGACTTGCTATCAATGAGAAAGAAAAAGAAAAATGTGCGATTGAATTTTACAATTTACTTTCTTCTTTCGATTTCATGAGTTCAACCCCCACCTTGTTTAACTCAGGTACGTTACGACCCCAATTATCGAGTTGTTACTTAACGACAGTACCTGACGACCTAGATGGCATTTATGGTGCTATCAAAGATAATGCATTGCTTTCCAAATACGCAGGTGGCCTAGGAAATGATTGGACCAATGTTCGCGCAATGGGTGCGCATATCAAAGGGACCAATGGAAAATCATTAGGTGTCGTTCCTTTTCTCAATGTTGCAAATGCAACAGCTGTCGCTGTTAATCAAGGTGGCAAACGAAAAGGTGCTGTTTGTGCTTATCTCGAAATATGGCACAAAGATATTGAAGAATTTCTTGAATTACGCAAAAACACGGGTGATGAACGTCGACGCACACATGATATGAACACCGCCAATTGGATACCGGATCTTTTCATGAAGCGTGTTGCACAAAATAAAGAATGGACATTATTCTCACCCGATGATGTACCTGATTTACATGATTTGTATGGTAAAGGCTTTGAACAAGCTTATTGCGCTTATGAAGACGAAGCGACTCGTGGAAAAATTAAAAATTTCAAAAGGATATCAGCCACCAGTTTATGGCGAAAAATGCTGACTATGTTATTTGAAACAGGCCATCCTTGGATTACTTTTAAAGATGTTTGTAATTTACGATCACCACAACAACATGTTGGCGTAGTACACAGTTCCAATCTTTGTACTGAAATCACACTTAACACTTCTCGTGATGAAATTGCTGTGTGTAATTTAGGTAGTATTAATCTTGTTTCACACATGTCAGGCAAAACATTAGATCGAGATAAATTACGTCGCACCATTCACACTGCATTACGCATGCTCGATAATGTGATTGATATTAATTACTACTCGGTTCCGCAAGCGAAAAATTCAAATATCAAACATCGTCCCGTGGGAATGGGTTTAATGGGCTTTCAAGATGCGCTTTATCAGTTACGATTGCCTTATGCGTCGCAAGAAGCCGTTGAATTTGCTGATCGCACCATGGAAATCATCAGCTATTTTGCAATTGAAGCATCCACTTATTTAGCTGAAGAACGTGGCACTTATTCTACTTTTGATGGATCACTTTGGAGCAGAGGTATATTACCAATCGATTCTTTATCTGTTCTTGCAGAGCATCGTGGTGAATATTTAGAAATCGATACCACACAAACCTTAGATTGGGATAAGTTGCGTCAACGCGTCAAAACCATCGGCATGCGTAATTCCAATGTGTTAGCGATTGCACCAACCGCTACCATCTCCAATATTTGCGGTGTTTCACAATCGATTGAGCCGACTTATCAAAATTTATTTGTGAAATCCAATTTATCAGGAGAATTTACTGTTATTAATCCTTATCTCGTTTCCGATTTAAAACAAGAAGGATTATGGGATGAAGTCATGGTCAACGACTTGAAATATTACAATGGCAGCGTTGCAAAAATCAGTCGCATACCCAATCATTTAAAACAAATTTACGCAACAGCATTTGAAGTCGACCCTATTTGGTTAGTCGAAGCAGGCTCACGTCGTCAAAAATGGATTGATCAATCACAATCACTTAATTTATACATGGCACAACCATCCGGAAAAAAATTAGATCAACTCTATCGTCATGCTTGGATTCGCGGTTTAAAAACCACTTATTATTTACGCAGCTTAGGCGCTACCAATACTGAAAAAGCAACGATTGATGATCGCGCATTAAATGCTGTCCAAGTAGACCCCACATCCGAACCAAAAGCATGTTTAATCACTGATCCAACATGCGAAGCTTGTCAATAAGGAGAAACAAATATGACAGCAGCTGTCAATATTAACGAAAATAGTGGCGCAACCGGTTTAGAATTTGAAATGGGCGCTGCACGTATCCGTGTCGATGATAAAAAAATTATTAATTGCCGCGCAGATCTAAATCAATTAGTCCCATTCAAATACAAATGGGCATGGCAAAAATATTTGGATGCTTGCGCTAATCATTGGATGCCCAATGAAATTAATATGGCAGCCGATGTTGCTTTATGGAAAGATCTGCATGCTTTATCAGAAGATGAACGCACCATCATCGAGCGCAATCTTGGTTTTTTTGCAACAGCCGATTCATTAGTCGCAAACAATTTAGTGCTAGCGGTGTATCGACATATTACCAATCCCGAATGCCGACAATATCTTTTACGCCAAGCCTTTGAAGAAGCATTGCATACGCATGCCTATCAACATGTCATTGAGAGCTTAGGCATGGATGAAGCAAAAGTTTTTAACATGTATCGTGAAGTGCCTTCCGTTGCGCGTAAAGCTTCGTGGTCATTGAAATACACACAAAGTTTAGGTGATCCTAATTTCCATACGGGCACCATTGAAAACAATCAACGTTTATTGCGTGATTTAATTGCTTTTTATGTGATATTTGAAGGCATTTTCTTTTATGTTGGATTTACGCAAGTATTATCAATGGGTCGTCGCAATAAAATGACCGGCACAGCAGAACAATTTCAATATATTTTGCGCGATGAATCCATGCATTTAAATTTTGGTATTGATGTGATTAATCAAATTAAAATTGAAAATCCAGCGCTATGGACAGAAGAATTCAAACAAGAAGCCATCGATATGATTCATGAAGGTGTTGAATTAGAATATGCTTATGCAGTCGACACCATGCCACGCGGCATCTTAGGGTTAAATGCTGAAATGTTTAAAGATTATTTACAATTCATCGCCAATCGTCGCTGCGCACAAATTGGGTTAACACAACAATTTCCGGGCGCAACCAATCCATTTCCATGGATGAGTGAAATCATGGATCTTAAAAAAGAGAAAAACTTTTTTGAAACACG
>CAYTKY010000004.1:0-46719 GCA_964438435.1 uncultured Coxiellaceae bacterium
CTCATGAGGCTTTTGTTTTAAGAAGTATCGTGCAACCCATGTATGGGTTAACACCCTGGATGTATAATGGCACCGATCCTGTTTTATTTATTTTGCTTTGTTTCATTGGTTTTGCAGCTTATTTCAATAAACAAAAAGCATTAGAAACAAAAATATTATCTACTACGAGCGAGACTCAAGTAAGCGAGTAATTATTATGCAAGAACAATATCAACCGCAAGAAATTGAAATCAATGCGCAAGCTTATTGGCAAGAAAATAATTCTTTCCAAGTTGTTGAAGATATCAATCGAGAAAAATTTTATTGTTTATCCATGTTTCCTTATCCCAGTGGTAATTTGCACATGGGACACGTACGCAATTATACAATCGGTGATGTCATTGCTCGTTATCAACACATGCTAGGAAAAAATGTATTGCAACCGATGGGTTGGGATGCTTTTGGTTTACCGGCAGAAAATGCAGCTATTAAGCATGATATCCCCCCCGCTCAATGGACACGACAAAATATCGCGCATATTCGCAGTCAAATGATGCGAATGGGATTTGCTTATGATTGGAGTCGCGAAATTACTACCTGTGATCCTGATTATTATGGCTGGGAACAATGGTTTTTTTTACGTTTATACAGCAAAGGATTGGTTTATCGAAAAAACGCGGAAGTTAATTGGGATCCCGTTGATCAAACCGTGTTAGCCAACGAACAAGTCGTTGATGGGCGTGGCTGGCGTTCAGGCGCATTAGTTGAACGACGCGATATTCCACAATGGTTTTTAAAAATCACGGACTATGCAGATGAATTACTTAATGACATCGATAAATTAGAATATTGGCCACCCCAAGTTAAAACCATGCAACGTAATTGGATTGGTCGATCTGAAGGTCTTGATATTACCTTTCAAGCTAATGCCATTCCCGAATTCTCAAGTATCACGGTGTTCACAACACGACCTGATACATTATTAGGTGTGACTTATCTTGCCATCGCAGCACAACATCCGCTTGCAAAAAAATTGGCGGAAAAAAATCCTGCTCTTAAACAATTTATTGAAGAATGTCGCAATATAAAAACAGCTGAAGCAGACATTGCTACCATGGAAAAACGTGGAATGCCATTAGGTATTTCAGCAACCCATCCTCTCACCGGCGAAGACATTCCTATTTGGGTTGCTAATTTTGTTTTAATGGAATATGGATCAGGTGCATTAATGGCAGTGCCTGCACATGATCAGCGCGATTTTGAATTTGCAATGAAGTATCATTTGCCGATTAAACAAGTAATATCACCTGAAAATGGTTCACATTGGGATTTTACACGCAGTGCTTTTACCGAATATGGTGAACTAATTAATTCCGCACAATTTACGGGTCTTCGCTCCAAACAAGCATTCAATGCAATCGCGACTGTGTTAGAAGAAAAAAAATTAGGTCAACGCCAAGTTCATTATCGTTTACGTGATTGGGGTGTGTCACGCCAACGTTATTGGGGCACACCGATTCCTATTATTTACTGCGAAAAATGCGGTACTTTGCCTGTGCCAGAAAAAGATTTACCCGTTGTTTTACCAGAAAATGTCGAATTCAAAGGCGTCCATTCACCCCTCAAATCCATGCCTTCTTTCTATCAAACAACGTGTCCAAATTGCCAAGGACCTGCTACACGAGAAACAGACACATTTGATACTTTCATGGAATCTTCTTGGTATTACGCACGGTTTGCCTGTAAAAATCAGCAGAAAAATAGATTGGATGGTCGTGCTAACTATTGGCTACCGGTTGATCAATATATCGGTGGCATTGAACATGCTGTTTTACATTTATTATATGCACGATTTTTTCATAAAGTGATGCGAGATGAAGGTTTGCTGAATAGCAGTGAACCGTTTACACGATTATTGTCACAAGGCATGGTACTGAATCAAGGTATCAAAATGTCTAAATCAAAAGGAAACATTGTTGATCCACAAGCATTAATTCAGCGTTATGGTGCCGATACCGTTCGTTTATTTACAATTTTCGCAGCACCGCCCGAGCAAAGTCTTGAATGGTCAGACAGTGGTGTTGAAGGTGCTTCTCGATTTTTAAAACGACTTTGGACATTTTGCTATGACCATCGAGAAATAATTCAAAAACAAAATCGATCCAATGAAACACATTTTTTAAGTCTGACTAATTGGGAAAATACGGATGCAGCGCAGATGGATATTTTCAGACAAATATACGAGATATTAGAGCAAGCAAAATTTGATTATGAACGACAACAATTTAATACTATCGTATCGGGCTGCATGAAAATATTAAATTTATTAAATAAGCTCCCTGACGCTGATGCATCACGTATTGATATTCAACCGATTGTTATCCATAAAGGCATCAGTATTTTATTGAGATTATTAGCACCCATTACGCCACACATTACACATCAATTATGGCTGGATTTACAATACAAAGGAATTATTCTCGACGCGACTTGGCCACGGCCTAGCCCCATGGTTTTCAAAGTTGAAACAATTGAATTAGTGGTTCAAATCAATGGGAAGTTACGTGGACGGATTCGTGTTGCAAATGACGCGGATCAAGCGGTCATTGAAGAAACGCTGAAGGAAGATAAAAAAATACAACAATCGTTAGCAGACCAATCGATCAAGCGCATCATCATTGTGCCTGGCAAGTTGGTGAACATTGTGACGAATTAATTTATGAAAAAAATCTTCTCTGTTTTTTTATTTTTTATGTTTATCGCGCTACTCACTGCTTGTAGTTTTCACTTGCAAGGAAAAAAAGTATTAGCGCCACCACTGCGTCATCTTTATTTAAAAACATCGGATCCTTATGGCTATCTCGCTCGTAGTTTGGAACAAATTTTAAAAATGTCAGATGTCACTATCGTTAACTCACCTGAAAAAGCTGACACGACTTTAGTGATCTTGCAAGATAGTACCAACCAACAATTACTAGCGCCTAACGGCACCTTGCAAACTCGTCAATATAATTTGCAGGTTGTCGTTTCTTTTGAAATCATGGATAAAAATGGCGTCATTATTTTGAGTCCACAAACATTAACTGAAGATCGCCCTATTACCATTCAATCGAATCAAATTTTGGGTAGCAGCAATGAAATTTCTTTATATTATCAACAAATGCGACGCACATTAGCGTACACCATTATGAATAGAATTGCTTCCACTGACGTTGCGCAAACCATTATTCATGCTTTTGAAGTTAATCGGAAAAAGCAATAACATGAAACTTTCCCTCGCACAATTAGAATTGCATTTAAAAAAAAATATTTCTTCAATTTATATCATCAGCGGCGAAGAAATTATTTTAAAGCGTGATGCAATCATGCAAATTCGAAAAGCGGCCAAATTGGCCGGCTTTCATGAGTATAAACGAGTCATGTTGAACGCCGAGTTAGATGAAAAAGAATTATATCATGCGCTATATGCCAATTCGTTATTTGAAGAAAAATGTTTGCTCGAATTAGATTTATCTCATCACACCCCAACCAAAGCAATCGGATCCTTATTACAAGAATACGCCAACAATCCGTCGTCTAATATTGTTTTGTTAATGAATATGGAAAAAATTGATGAGAAAATTCGTAAAAATAGCTGGTATTCCACATTAGAAAAAAATAGCATTTCTATTGCTGTTTGGCCAATCCCTCGCGAACAGTTACCTGTATGGATTAAGAATCGTGCAAAAAAATATCGATTGCAAATCAACGAAGAAGCAATCACTTTGTTGGCTGATTATGTTGAAGGAAATTTAGTCGCAGCGCAGCAAGCTATCGAAAAATTATATTTATTACAAACAACCGGTATGATTGACATTAAAACTATTCAATCAATTTTGCCCGATGAAAGTCGTTTCACTGTATTTGAATTCGTTGATTATTTAATTGCGGGAGAAATCGCCCGTGCTTTACATACACTAGATCATCTGCAAGAAGAAGGTATTGAGCCTACGCTTATTTTATGGGGTATTGCGCGCGAATTGCGCCTTTTGGCTGAAATGGCAACACAAATACAACAAGGCTGCACTTGCGAAACATTGTTACAGAAACATCGTATTTATGCACGACGGCAATCTGCCGTTCGTTATTTCCTTTCAACCTATTCTGCAGAAGATTGTTGGCGATATCTGAAACAACTCGCAGAATTAGATAAAATCACGAAGGGCGTGGTCGCGGGGAATAGCTGGCAAGCATTACAATTATTTTGTTTGAAAATGATATAATTAACTTATGCATCAAACACACAAAGCCATCGGAATATTGGGGGGTACATTCGATCCGATTCATCTCGGACATTTGCGAATGGCGCTCGAATTATACGAAAATTTAGATCTTGCCAGGGTGCATATCATGCCTTGCTATCAACCTGTTCACCGTAAACAACCGGTTGCCACACCGCATCATCGATTAGAAATGGTCAAAGAGGCTGTTGCAGCAGAATCTGCTTTGCTTGCAGATGATCGAGAAATTCAGCGACAAGGCCCCACCTATACCATTGATACATTGCTTGAAATGCGCAAAGAAATGCCAGATACCCCACTCTGTTTACTAATGGGCATTGATGCGTTTCTTAGTTTTTCTAGTTGGCATCGATGGGAAGCTATTTTAGCCAATGCGCACCTGATTGTGGCTCATCGTCCTCATTATCAGTTACCGTTGGCTGGGCAAATTTCTGATTTAATGAAAGCACATTTGCAAAATGATATTTCTTTTATTCATGAAAATTTATTTGGCGGAATTTTGTTGAGACCGATCACGGCATTAGAAATTTCTGCAACCGATATTCGAAAACAGATTGCAATGGGAAGAAATCCAAGGTATTTATTGCCTGATGGTGTTTATGATTATATTCAAAAACAAGCGATTTATAGGGTCTGTTGACAAATGAACTCAGAAGAATTACGTGATTTAGCAGTTAAGGTACTAGATGAAATGAAAGGCATCGATATCGTAACGATTGACGTGCGCCCTCTCACCAGTATCACCGATTATATGATTATTTGCACAGGGCGTTCAACGCGCCAAGTCAAAGCCTTAGCAGAAAGTATTGCAGTTAAAGCAAAAGAATTGCAGGTAAAAACTGTGCGCACTGAAGGTGATCGAGAAGGCGAATGGACTTTAGTGGATTTGGGCGATATCGTTGTGCATGTGATGTTGCCTGAAACACGCTCATTTTATAGCCTTGAAGATTTGTGGGAACCCATTAAAGAATTGCGTGAACAAAAAAGTTCTTCCTCATGAAAATTCGCCTCCTCACCATCACGCATAAAGCACCTGCGTGGTTAAAAGAAGGCTATCATGACTATATTAAACGCATTCCACCCGCTTATGGTGTAGAGCTTGTTGAAATTCCCGCCGAAAAACGTTCGTCACACAGTGATACGCGACGTGTTATTGAACGTGAAGGTGAAAAATTATTAGCTGCGATTAAATCGCATCATCGCGTTATTGCCTTGGAGGTCACAGGTGAATTATGGACGACAGAAAAATTATCACACCATTTAGCAAGTTGGCATCAAGAAGGTCGAAACATTGATTTATTAATTGGTGGACCGGATGGGTTATCTTCGCTGTGTTTAGAAAAGGCGGACCAACATTGGTCACTCTCCCCGCTAACTTTCCCACATTTTTTAGTGCGTTTGATCATTGCGGAACAGCTTTATCGTGCATTTAGCATTTTACAGAATCACCCCTATCATCGATAGAAATGAAATTTATTATTCAGGTCGACTTAATCCCACAACGGCTAATAATATTTCGACTTCTTCTGCTTTTTGAAAATAATTTTCTTTTGCTTGATTTAATTTAATTTGCAATCCTGCCAATTCGACTGACACACCTGAATTCTTTTTCAACGAACGAATCGACGCTTGAATCGTTGTTAATTCATTCTTTGCCTTCACGCATACATATTCAGCATCTAATATTTTTCTGCCAAACGTTTGAGGATCTTGTTGTTGTTCAAATAGCAGCATCGTGAAATGGTTCGCTGCATAATTCACCATTTTGCAATGCGAATTTTGTTGAGTCGCTTTCAACATGTTTGCCTCGCAACCCATCACTGCTTTTTCCAAGGCATCGGGATGTCGCATTAAATAGGCATAATCTGATTTGTCTTGACACCCGGATAAAATAAAAAAACTAACAAAAAGAACCGCGCATTGAATACACGTACGAACACACTGAGAGTCGCGAAGAAAAGACATCTGTCACCTAATTAAATAAATGATAAGGAATACCATTATTCGTTATTATATAAGCTAACGGTAGTAAAAGCAGGACAATACCCGCGATGAGTAAAAACACAACGGTACTAATAGGCACCATTAAAGGACTACGTCGATGCTCGATATATTTCACTAAACTTGCAAAAATAAAAGAAGCACCCACCAAAACAGATGCACTTCCAATAAAACTAGACATGACAGTTACCGGACTCATCACATTCGCAGCAACCCCACCCAAGCCAGAATCAGCCCAAGCCGCCATAGAAGGAAAATAAACTAATAAAATCATCAAGATAATGCGCATGCTTTTCATTCGCTCAAATTAAAAGGTTTGTAAACCCTCTCGAAAACCGATCACCTATGGTGACGAGGGCAGCTCATTTTATCAAGTTTTAACAATAAAATTGATATTTTTTCACACAAAAATAGCAAAAAATTGAAAATACAGCAAAAAAGTGTATAATATTAGCGCATTTTTTCAAAACAACAATAAAACAAAAAGTGAATTAAAACACACGAGAGTGCCCATGATCACAAAAGAGCAACTGGAAGAAACGTTAGCACTTATTTTTCCTTCTTCACAGCCAAAGAATACGCAAAAAAAAGTTAAAGCTATCTATCGCTCCACAGGACCTGCCTATTTGGATGACTGGCTCTGTCAAATGGAAAATAATAAAAATTGTTGGCGAACACGCGAAGGTGCTCTTTGTGAAGCGCCGAACAAAAAAATAATTTTTTCTCATACGCTCATCAATGATCGAGCACCTCTTTCATTTGAGTTAGACGTCATTCGAGCATTGATTCAACATTATGAAGTGTATCCTTGGTGTGGTCGTCATATCAGATTTTTAGAAACTAAACCTTATTATGACACTCACGACTTCTGGGAAAATCGCTATGATTTAGCATCTGCCACAAAACAACAAGTAGCGACGACGTTAGCTGAGCAAGGAATTTCTGTAGAAAATTATATGATTTTAGATTATATACATTTTCAGACATTAGCCTATGAACTTTATAAAAAAGGATCGATTGAAATAAAAGAAGGGATTGATATTGGAAAAGAGCATAAAAATTTAGATGCTTTCAATCCGAAAAAAATATATGCCCCCTACACAAGCTTAAAAACAACTGAGAATCTAAACAATTTATATCAGTCAGTCGATCCCACCACGAACATTAGCCACATCTCTTTATTCGAAATTTCCGAACCTGTTTTTGATCAATTAAACAAAGAATGTGTTGACTTATTAGAAGTCCGCTCAGAAAAGGCCGATTTTTTTGAAAAAGAAAACGTTAGCTTAATCGAAAAAACTAATCAATATAAATATGAAATTAATAACAGTCATTTAATTATTAAAAACACAACAATCGAAGATATTAAACATTTTGAAGATATATCAAACAGAGTGCATTATGGAAAGCATAAAAAAGATAACGTAGAAAAAATTACGATAAAAAATTGCCTTTTTGGAAAAAATTTAAAAATAGGATCGATTTATCCGAATATAAAAGAATTAACTTTAATTGACAGTCAAAACATAAGCAAAATACTTTTTCAGTTTATTGAAAACTTAAATGCCATCAAAATCATTAACCATACTCATCCGGAATCATTTGAAAAATCCTATTCGCACGACATTGAAGGCGATGAAAAAACAATTCAACTCCCTTCGTCTCTTAAAAACTTCCATCTACAATCAAACCATCAAATTTCAAAAATATTTTTTTCATCTGAATCAAGCATTGAAAATATAAACATATCAAATGAAAACAATCTAACAACTATTCAGCTACCCAATAAAGTTGATGAACTACAAATAAGCGGATGCAGCAATTTTCATTGTTTTATAGATCATGGAAATTGCTCTATAAAAAAAATAAATTTAGTTAATGCGCCGATTGTTAAGAAATTCAGCTACAGTAATAATGCACTAGAATCACTTAAATTAGAAAATAATTCTATAAAAAACATCGACCTGAAAAATTGTATCTCCTTGAAAGAATTATCAATAAAAACCGTAGACTCATCAATAAATAGCCTTCTAAATATAACCAACGCACCTTCATTGGAAAAAATAACATTAGAAAATTGCTTTCCTTTATTGAGATACATCAACCAATCTGGTGTCACTGATTTAACTATTTCCAAAAAAACATATTCATTTATTGAAGAAATGAATGAAGAAACAGAATTCGATCTCTCTGAATATCCTAATATTGAAATTTTAAGAATTGAAAATGACAAAACAAAAATCATCGAATTAAAAAACGCTCACCTCCTCAAGCAATTGTTTATCTCGTGCCCACATCTTGAAAATTTCTCATTTGATAAATTGACCTCGCTAGAATCACTGACCATAAAAAACTCAAAAATTAATAAAATTGATCTAACAAATCTTAACTTTTTAAATAAAATAAATTTAAAGTATTGTTATGGCTTAAATGAATTAAAACTACCACCCTCATTGAAGTCAATATCCATTGATGCGGAAGAATTAGACATCGCTGACCTCAAGCTATTTAGTCAATTAAAAAAATTAAAAATAAACACCTATAGTCATAAAGACTCATTCATACTACCTGAAGAAAATAATATAGAAAGTCTGTCTCTACCATCTTATCGATTATCGATTAATGATCTTAAAAAATATAAATTTAATCATCTCAAATATTTAAATTTTAAATATTTGAATTTTAACCATGATGATCTCGATAAAAAAAGAATAATAAAAAACGACTTTGATTTCTTGCCAAGTTTAGAATATCTTGAAATATCAGACTCTCATTTAATTGATTTTAACTTACAAAATAACAACCAGTTGAAATATCTAAAAGTATACGGAACAAAAAGCCTAACCTCTGTATTTTTTTCAAATCTAACATCGCTGAAAAATTTTATCTTGGAATGTGGTACAATTGAATCGCTAGAAAAGCTAGCAATTCATCATTGCCCGAATTTGGAAAACTTTTCTTTTCACTTCAGAAAGCGTCACAGCATAAAAGAGATTTCTTTTTCTTATCTAGATAAACTTCCTTCCCTTTATTTGCAATCAACAGAAGAAAATTTTTCTTTAAAAAACGTAGAAATATCGCAGTGCAAAGAATTTAAAAAAATACATTTGGAAAAATGCAACGCATTGAATCACATTCAATTAAACGAACTGCCTTTTTTGGAAGAAGTCATCATCGAATCATGTGATAATCTTAAATATTTTTCTATCACAGGAAAAAACAACATACGAAGAATATCTATCAAAAAATGTTCATTGAAAAAAATAGACTTAACTCAATTTCCTTTTCTTGAAGAGTTGGAGATTGATACTCCGGGTTCCGATTCAATAAATGAAATTAATTTATCTCGATGCAATCAATTGAGAATATTGACTCTGAAAAACCATCCTTCATTGGAAAATTTAAATCTTGAAAAATGCACTTCGCTAGAAAAAATAACGATAGAATCGTGCGGATCAATTAATCAAATTAATTTAGAAAACCTGCGTCAATTAAAACAGTTATCTCTTCAACATCTATCGCCCCTCGTTATAATCAATGCCGCAGGGTTAGATAGATTAGCAGATGTCAATATAAATAATGATTCATTAGAGTTATCACTCAATGGTTGCACTAATTTAAAAATTCTTTCTCTTAGAGCAAAGGAAAATATTTTACTGCATCAGATTGAAGATTGCATCCATCTAGGAAAAGTAAAACTAAATTTCCCCAATCGACATGAAGTTATTGCAAATCTTCCCGCTTCTTGCAGAATTTATTTTGATAAAGAATCTCTTCCTGCCCCATCTAATCATTCTTTTTTTGATCATGTTGTCAATTTATTTAAAAACAACGCTTCTTCTCAAAAAGCATATCCAGCTAATATTAATCCGACAAATGTTCAAATCCATCTTCATCAAAAAAATGAATCTAGCTCTGTTTCACTTTGCTCATCATTGAAATTAAATAGAGATATTTCCCCTGATTCAAAGACCGAGCAAAATACTCAACCTCACCTCGCAACAGGTAATTTGATTTACAACATCCATCCTCCGGAAGAAAAATCACATTACCGATTCGCAATACACGATCAAATTCACTATCAAAAAAATAATTTATTTTTCTCATCAACATTAAATGATAGCTTTTTAACAGAGACCATCGTTAACCAAACGTCTTTTACTAATGAACAAATCCTTAACTTAAAACGTCATATTAATAACAAGCCCGATCATGCCTTAGGGTATTTTGAGGGAATCCTAGAGCCCAATCAATTTTATCCTTTAACAGCACATCAGCCATTTGAAGAAGGCACCATCTCTTTATTTTTTAATCCAGCGAATGTGGTGATTGTCTATTGGTCTGATCAATTCAGACAATATTATATTCGATTGGCGCCGAAACAACTGGCGCAACAGGTAGAAGTACTTTATTTTTTCAAAAAAAATCCTTCTTATCAAATCCAACATTCCCAACACCCGGTGACATTACCCAAAGAAGCATTATTACCAAGAGAATGTATTCTAATAATAGAAAAATTAAAGCATTCTTATTCTAACACCACTCACCCTTTGGCATTTTTGTTTGACGAATCCCAAACAATTAATAATCGCCTTGATCAACTGAAGGCTTATTGCAAGCAATTTCAAAATGCAAAATTGGATGAAAAATCAAATGATCCATTAAAAATTCTCATTGCAACAGCACTGGAGCAAAAAGGATCTTGCCGACACCGAAGCCAGACTTACATGATGCTTGCTCATTATTTAGGGGTTCCTGTTCGAATGATTGTAAATGAAAAACATGCATTCTGCGAAACACCTTATTTTAATGAGGATAAAAAACAGATCTGGGTCATGGATGAATTGGGCGGCTCTTTTGTATTGGATATCACACAATCTGAAAAAAGGAAAAATATTTTTGATGAAGTAAAAAAACAAAGCCATCAATCCAATACTTCTCTTAACACAAATCAACACAATCAAAACGCTATCCAGCCAGTTTTTCAAAAAAACACCTCTAAAAACAATGAAAATCAAACTGAAGAAATCATGTATCAAAAAGAATTTGAAAAACTGGTTAAACCTAACACATTCCATTCACTAGAAGAATGTTTAAAAAAAGAATCCCCTCTGCCGCCCTTACTCCTTTTAAATAAAAACATTCATCCTCATAACATCAACGCAGCTTTGATTCAATCATACAAAAAATTAAACTCAAGCAATAAACCACCTTATTATCTTTATATCGATAAACCAGAGGATTTAGTTTTATTTCTTTACCCTTATTGCATTGAAAATGGCACACGAAAGCAAATCAAAGGGCCACTTTATACGTTAATCAAAGAAGGCGGCATTCTCGTTGTTAATTGGTCTAATTTTTCAACCACAGAAAAAGCCAGCTATAAAAGTCTGTTGGATAAAGATCCGACTCTCCTCAGCGAATCCCTTCATGATAATTTTGTTGTTGGATTGTCTGATGATCAAATTGAAACTTGTCCTGCCTTCTTGTCACGCTGCGAACCCTATTTAATAGAATCTATTCCACCCCAGGTAATAACTGAACCATTACCCCAACCTAAGAATAACCAACAGGATATCAAAGTCGATTTGTATCATAGTTTAAATTGGAGAAGTCAATTATTAGGAAAAATTCAATATGAGGGTGATCGCATCCACTTAATGGAAGGTCCCTTAATGCAAGCGATTCGAAACCACCAAAGATTGACTATTTGCAACCCTCCCCTTGAAGATGCTGATTTTCAATTATTAATGCATCGTTTAATACATGAAAAACAATTTGTTTATAATGGATCTTTAATTCAAGTTCCTGAAGAAACAGTCATTACTTATGATGAAATAAATCACCCCACCATGATTCCGCAAGTCAATATCATGGAATCAACTGATTTATTAAATAAAAATTTAATTTACATCGGATTGCATAATTTTCATGAACTTTATGAACAATTACATGTTAATGATAAAAAACAAGCTATTAAAATGGCGGGCTATTTATCTAGGTTCAACTCGGAAAAAGATGCTTTTTATTTGACGGAATCGATTCCTTTATTTGATTGGAAAGAGCTTCTTGCAAACATCCAACTCTTTTATTCTGAAAAAATAGTTCACTTTGTGTTAGCGCCCGGTGTGAGCATCGAACAAGTAGCAACCAGTCACTTAACGACACACCCCTTTCCTAGTAAAATAACAACAAGCAACGATCCAGATTACCATGCAAAAGAACTGTACAAAGAAAAAATAAAATCGCACAAAAAAGTTTTTATCATTGATGTATCACCTCATTCAACTTTTACTGATTTGTTTGCCGACATTCGACACGAAAAGCAAACAAACTCTGATTCATTCACTTTTATTTATCAAAGAAAACAAGCATTGGAAGCATTAATCCATGGCGATACGATTATTCTGAATGGAGAGTTATCGCCCACACTGTATCAACAATTATTTTCGATACTACATGGCAACTCGCCTTATTTACAATTAAATGGCGAGCGCATTTCGATAAAAGGGGAAGTAAATGCTGTTATGCCCCATCAAGCTTATCAAAATCTATCTTTAAATCACGCCATTCAAAAAAATTATCAGATTGAAGATTATCGCCATCACTTCTCGGCGGAAGATCAAGCACTTTTAGATACAATTAAATTGTTTCATGATTATCGTTTACGGATCCCTCCACAAGGCCCAGGCCGACCAGAACATGAACCCTTGCTTTTTTGTACTATTCAATCATTTGTTCATCAGTTAAAAAAAGAAAGCAAGTTCCATCCACACAACCCAATCAAAGGCTTAGTTAATTATACCTATTTAAAAAATAGTAGCGATTATGCTTATTTAAATGTAATCGGAAAATATTTATTTCGACCTCGATTGCCCGCTACGATTAACAAACGAAAATTATCAAATTTAATAAATCGTTTTTCATTGTCACTAAACGATGAAAACACATGCAAAAAATATGGATGGCATTTTTTGAATTGTTTCAGTGGCGAAGCGTTAGTTAATATTATCGGACATGACTTAAAACTATTGCTCGATTCGTCATTAAGTTACCCCACCCTATCTCCTGTCGTTTGGAAACGCTTATATTCAACCATTTGCAATAACATGCCTTACTCTATCGAAGAAAAGAATTCATCCTACCTTAAACGCGAAGAACAATTAACATCATTGATTGAACAGAAAAACAATACCATCATCCTGCTAAAAGGAGATCCTGGCACAGGAAAAACACACACCGTTAAATCTCTCAAAGAAAAAATGGGCTACGAAGTTTATGAAGGTGAAGAGGGTTTATTAAAATGGTTAAACACACAACCTTCTCAGCCAATCATTTGGCTGGTTGACGAATGGAATATGTTATCACCAGGCACAAATGATTTTATCAAAGCATGGATGCGTAATGAACGGCATCTCTATTTTAAAGGAACATGGTATCAATTAACACCGTATCATAAAGTCATTGCCACGGGTAATCCTGAAAATTTTCCATTTCGATATTATGATTCAACATTGCAACATTACTCTGAAGTCATTTACTTTAATATGCCCAGCGAAGCATTTATCACTGAACATATATTAAAAAATCCGTTGAAACGTGCGAATCTTTTTGAAGAGCATCTTTTAAAATCCATTTTTGATATTTTTTCAATGATAAAAAAACACAATCCCACTTATTATTACTCTAACCGTGATCTAGCTAATCTCGCCGAACGTATCGTTGCTTTAACAAAAAATAACTCACATGAACCCATGCTCATCCTCTATCAAGCAGCGCTTGCTGAATTTGCCTGGAGTATTCCCACCCCTAAACAGCGCCATCAATTCATTTCTAAACTGCAAGAATACTTCGATGTTTCGCCCGTGTTTTCTCATTCAACAATACGCATCACACCGACCTGCGCCATTCCTTCTGAAAAAGCGGATCTGGTTGATTCGCTCAAGCAAGATTTACTATTACGTCAACACGCAATAGATGAATATCATACGCATCAACGCTCTATTCATTATAAACGCGGTGTGTTATTAGAAGGCGATGCAGGAATCGGTAAATCTTATTTATTAAAATCAATTTTAGAAAGTCAATATTTTGAAAAAAATCATCCTGATCCAAGAAAACGATATATTGAAATTTCCGTGAGCGACGATAAGCTTGTTGAGGATATCCTCATCGAGGCTTTCAATAATGGCAGTATCGTTCTTTTAGATGAATTGAATTTAAGTAAAAAATTACAACGGTTGATTCATAATTTGTTATCTGGAACGGATTTAAATGGTCGACAACCTGATCATCCGGGTTTCATGATTTTTTCTTCACAAAATCCTGCTTATTTTAAAGGAAGAGAATCAATTTCTCCGGATTTATACAACTTATTAAATGTGCGTTATATGGATAATTACTCCGACAAAGCACTATTAGAAATTCTTGCCAATAACAATTTATCAGATAAATGGGTGCCCGCTTATCATGCTTGCCAAAAGAAATACCCACATACGACTAACCTTAGAACGTTTTATAGCGTCACCAATCAATTTTCAAAAAGACAAACAGCGGCTGAGAAGCATGACATTGAAGATAACGCAGAACGGCGAGGCTCAACGAACTATTTCAAAAAAAATTAAAAAAATCCTCTTGGCGACAACCCATTATTTATTATAAATTAATAGAATGATGACACCATTTCAGTTAGAAACAGATGATCATCCTCACTTGATACTGGAAAATGATTTGTCATTTTCTGAATACATCCGTCAGTATCAAGCCATGATCAAAAAACGTCGAAATACTCAACTCGCTATGTTCGCTTCACGAAATATTGATGCTGAATCGATCATCAATGCTAATTCACCATATGAATTTTATCCGACACAACCCATTTTTTCAGAAAATGGTCGACTGAAATACGGTGTTTTACTCATTCATGGCCTATTGGATTCCCCTTTTTCATTGCGAGAAATCGGGCGATATTTACAAGCAAAAGGAATGCTTGCTCGCGCAATTGCCCTGCCTGGACACGGCACCGTACCGAATGATTTATTATCTGTTTCTTACACAGATTGGATTAATGCCGTTCGTTATGGTGTCGAAAGTTTACGAAAAGAAGTCGAACATGTCTTTCTAATTGGTTACTCAACGGGTGCTGCGCTTTCTATTTATCAAGCGTTAGAAGATTCGCATATTAAAGGTATTATTTTACTATCACCCGCTATTCGCATTAAAGCTCCTGTTGATCTAATGGTAAGCTGGCATCAATTTATGAAATGGGCTAAACGTTCACAACAGCGAGAATGGCTTTATCTTGAAAATGAAATTGATTATACCAAATATCTATCTATTCCTTTCAATGCTATTCATCAAGTTTCAAGATTAACTGATATCATTCACACCAAACGTCAACAACACCCACTCTCGACACCTGTTTTTGTAATTATTAGCCGCGAAGATGAAACTATTTCCAGTGATCGCGCCATCGAATTCTTCATGAGCTTAAAAAACCAACAAAATCGCATGTTATTATATACGTCACATGAACATGCTTATTCTGATTCACGCATCGTCACTCGTTATTCACAATATCCCAATTTAAATATCAAACATTTATCGCATGTTTCATTACCCTTCTCTCCTTCAAACAAACACTACGGAAAAGAAGGTGATTATTTCACACTACCCTCCCATGATACGACTTCTATTTATGGCGCTTATAATCGTGTCGAGGTGAAAATATATCGTTTTCTTCATCAATACAAATTACTGAGAAAAAAACGTGTTGAATTAAAATATAATCCTGATTTTTATTTCATGGCAGATCAAATCAATGCGTTTATTTTACAAGAAAAATAATAGACGCTATTATGCGTTAAAGTGATATGTTAACCCGAGAGTTAAGCCTTGTAACACCAAGTCATTCGTATGCGTACCAGATCCATTGTCAAATACCTGGTATTGATTAAACCAGTCAGACACTTCGTAAGCTAGTTTTAACGAAGCATTTTTATAATCCAAATGAATACCGACCAAACCTTCGATAACAAACGAGCCGAAATTTCTGCTCCCAAGTGTGACAGAACCAATCACGCCAGCATTATCTTGATGCAAGGTATCATTAATGCCCCACTTGCCCCACAAAAAAGATGCCGCGAAATCACCAACCAAGCCCCATTTAACATTGTTTTTATTATAAAACTGCCATAGACCGCTCAACCCTATTTTTGGCCCTATTCCCGAGAAATTATTATTGACTCGCTCAGTCACATTATTGGGATTGTAATTCGTTGGGGGTACACTAATAGGATTTTGGTATTGGGTATTGATTGCTTGATCAATCCAACCACCTTTTATCCCAACATAAGGGCTCAGCAGCAAATTTTCGCTTACCTTGATCTCTTTTGCCAGATCAAGATCCAGCATGTTTAAGTCGATAGAAAAATTGATGTGCGCAGAAGAGTAAAATTTACTGCTAAATTTGCTAGGCATGAAAGTCGAAATGACATTGCCTGTTGTGCTGTCAATGGCGCGCGTATTATATCGCGTATACAGTAAACGTGTCGTCCAATCGTTTGTATCGATTCCCGCACCCAGCCTAAATCCTGGCGAATAATCAAAGTCTATTGTTTTATAGCTAATCGTTTGATTGGGTTGCACCGTTGAACTGATATTCGAATTAGTCAGAGCCCAATCGACGCTTTCTGAAGGCTGCCAATATAATGCGTCCGCATACAAGTTGATGGTATATGCATAACCATAGGATGAAAATAATAGCCCTATGCCCGCTAGGACAGATCGATGTAAATGCCGCATGTGACACCTTGTAATGTTAAATCACCATGAACAGGAAGCGCCTGAAACAACGGCAACCTTAATTGATTACTCCAGAACTGCATTTCATAACCTGCATTGATCGTCACAGGTAGTTTGGTATCAAACGCCCACTCAAGCCCGAGAAAGAGACTGGCGGTAAAAGATCCCAGGGAGTCGCTGGTATGCGAATTAATCATTTTTGGAGCTATGAAAATTCGTTCGGGTGTGTTGAACGTATCTTGAATCGACCAATGTCCCCATAACAACGCTGTTGCAAAATTAGCTCTTATTCCTAGCTTGTTATATACCCTCCACAAGCTATCGACACCAAAACTTGGCCCAACACCCGTAAAATTATTAATTAATTTTTCAGAGGAATCATACGCATCTATTGTTAATACATCGAGCTTCCATGAAGAATTAATCGACTGATTAATTGTTCCACCTTTGATACCGAAAAAGGGATGAACAATTAATGAGTCTAGCGGCATGAATGGATGCCCAACTTGCAAATCGATCATATTTAGCTTAACAGCCCAGCTCATATTGGCTCGATTATATAAAGAATTAGTCGTGAAGCCGTTGAAAAATTCCGTCAGCAACACTTGGCCAGGCGGTGCGACCACCGATGCATTTGCATTCGTTGAAAAGTTTGTCCAGAATAGTTTGTCGTCAAAGTAACTTTCTGGGTTATATTTAAAGCCTACTCTTACTCCGGCATTCCAACCAAAATCAATATTGGGTTCAGTAAAATGTGGTGCTTGCGTGAGAGGATCGGCAGGATTATTACTGGGCACCGGCGTAAATTGATAAGCCCAAACCGAAGTGGTCTGCTGAGAAGCATGCCAATATAGCAAGTCTTCAAAAACAGAAACCCTCCCTCCTGCCTGACAAGAAAGGCTTAGTGCGCATAAAAAAATAAATGCCTGTATCCGCTTATTTTTCATTATAAACCTTAATTAAATTTTGACACCCACACCAAATACCAGCCCAGAAAGATAGAGCGTGTCGTTAGTCTTACCCATATCAAAGGAATAATATTGAAGCTGATTAAACCAAACTTGCTCCTCATAGCCGATATTTATATTCCAGTTTGCATTTTTATGAGAGAACGACCATTCCAACCCGATGTATTCTTTCACCATGGATGTTGCCGAAGATAGGCTATCGCTAACCGTTGAAATGGACTGTGGGGTATTATTTTGATAATGATCACCGAAAGTCCAATGGCTTACTAAAAATGCACCTGATACATTCCCAATTAAATTGAATGCAGCCGTTGCCGAAGAATACAGATGAAACGTTGCATCCAGACCTAGTGAGGGCCCTATCCCTTTAAAATTATTCTCAATGCGTTCCGTTGCATTGGTAAACGTTGGAATAATATTTCCCTGCCCCGGAGGAGGATTCGACCACTGTGAATCCATAGACTGATTAATGATTCCCGACCGCAAGCCAATAAAAGGACGAAAATCAATGAGCTTGCTGAGATTGATCAACCTGCCAAGCTCCAAATCTATCGTGTTGTAATTTAAATTCCATTGTATCGCTGCTTGATGATAATAAGGCCCAGTGATCCCATTACCTTGCGGGTTGTTAGCATAAAAAGCGCTGGAAAATGCTGAATGAATTTGACCAGTATCCGTACTTGCCTGACTAGTCCCACGTGTTTGATAGCCAGTGTAATATAAAAAAATGCTCCAAGGATTATCATGTCCTGATAACCCAACACCCGCACGCAGACCAGGGCTATTCTTGAAAGGAACATGGAGATAAGTAATGGTTTCATTGGTACTGTCAGGATAAAGAATTTGTCCCCAGTTGGTTGCATTAGACTCACGCATCTGCCACCACAAAGCGTCAGCAAAAAAATCAATTTGGTTGGCGTTGTTACTAGCAAAAACATCCATGCCACAAAATAGCAATAGCAGCAAAATCCATTTCTTCAACACGCGCTCCCATTTAAGTAAGCTGATTCACTTCGATACAATAACGGCATTAATCCTAATCAGCTAAAAATAGGTTGTCAATAACTAAAAACAGGATTTTTATCTAGGCATTTTCAAAAATCTCTCATCTTTTTTTTCTTTCGCCATTATTTGATTTCGCTCCTCAAAGTTCGCCACACACTGCTTATCTATTCCTTGCTGTTGTCTTTGAAAAAATAAATTGCTATCGTTTTCTTCAGAAGAAAACTCATTTTTTCTCATTAAAGCAACCGACCCTGTCTGTTTTTCTTTTTTATTTTCATCTAACAGGTAGGAAAATAAATTTCTCGGCGTAGGCGACGGCTTTTTATGGCATTGCTTTGCATACACAGAAGCGTCTCGATAATCTCTCAAAACATCATTTTTCCATTTTTTATCATCACATGTTTTTTCAGCAATCTCTTCTAATTCTTCATTCAAATAATCTGTTAAGTTATATTTCTTCAAACGATTTTCCATTGCCAAAGAAAGCACCTTTCGGCCAGTAAATGAAACAGGATTTTGTGTTCCGACAATTAAAAAACCCTTCTTTTTTGCTCGATTTCCTTCCAAATCGTATCCCGAAAGTAATTGATTTAATATCCTCTCTAACGGCAAACTATTTAATTCATCAATGATCACGATTGCTCCTTCATGAAAGGCCTTCAATAACGTTTTCTCCATAATCCGAGGATCCGTTGGCGTGAGGTGATAATATAATTTTCTCGTATCAACCGTATCGCCATAAGCCTCATTTAAATTTCCTAATCGATAATCTTGCGCTTCCAAATATTCAACAACCATGCGACTCTTGCCAATACCCGACGAACCTTCAAACAACAAGCCCGGTATATCAAAATTTTCTAAATTCTTATTTTTGCTCAACATGTTTCGCATTAAAAATTGTTTATGTAATAATTTTAATGGACGGACTCGACTCGGTGTCACAATAAAATTTTCTATTTTAAACGAATAATGATCATTGATTGTTTTTTTAATTCCTTTAATTTTCCCTGTCAAACCTATTTTATTTTTAAAATCCTTTTTTCCTTCTTTGTTTGCAAACATATTTTCAACCTCATCCATGATCGCAATACACATGATGTCATTTAATTTTTGACTTTCATCAACATGGTGGCTAAGTTCAGCCAATCTCAAACAAATGGTCTTTAAGTTGCGAGGAGTCATCGGATGATCTGACAATTTTTCATTGAGATAATGATAAACATCCAATAAAGTTTTAGCCATTTCCTTGTTTTCATCTGTATCAGGAAAAAGCATTTTCAATGTTGGTAAAATGATTTTTTCACACAAAACACGATCTGGCATTTCTTTAAAACTTATCATTTGACCATGACGTTCAAAAAAATGATGGCACTGCCTTCCTTCAAAATAAGCGTAATTTCCCGAAAAAATCACCTTATGCTTTTCTGACACAGGATGAAAATTTCCATTTAATAAAATACCAGGTGTTTTATTAAATATACCTTCAAAAATATCCCATGCTCCTTCTCGCTCTAAATTCGCCTCATCAATAAATAAAATTTTTTCTTTATTTGTTTTTTTATCAAGCCATTCAGGTAAATGATCCAAACCAACATAAACATCTCGACCATCATTTTTTAATTCATTTAAAATATACGTACTTTTCCCCACACCGGACGGCCCTATCAAAAACAAAAATGGATGGCCAACTAAGATTTTATTAACTTTCTCACTCCGTCTTCTCATCGAACAATTTTCTTTTTCGCTCTTTTCTCTTTCCCATACCTTCTTTGCTGTCTTAAAAAAAAGATTCCGAGGATCTTGCCTTAAAAAGCGTTTAAATGGATTTGACAAATCCCCACGAACAACCTGCTCAGCCATCGCATTTATTTGCACGTAGGAAAATATTATTTCTGAGTGTTGCTTGTTGATTTTATCAAATGATTTTTTAAATTTAAGATAGGAAGCATTTTTGCCATACCGCTCATCCAGCACTTTAAAAATTGAATCGTGCGTATAATTTTTATTTTCAACCTTTACAAATGATAGCATTGGATCAATATCAGAAATAATTATCAACCTTCCTCTCGGTTTTTCTTTTTTTCCATTCACCCACAAATACGGTGGATTCATAAATAAAGATTCTAATTCTCTCGCCAAATCGAGAGAAAGTTGTCCTTTCAAAATAACGTTTCCACCTTCCATTAATTTTTTCCATACCGTTCCAATTTTCAATTCAAATGATAACAATTGATCCGTTTCTTTTTGCAATCGATTTTGTTTTTCAATTAAATCAGAAAATCTCGTTTCTCGATTAATGCTAATCGTCAATGTGTTTTTATCGAATAGTTCTTCTTCTGCCAAGTCAATGTCATTAGTTACAATCAATCGATTCACTTGATTATTCGAAATAAATCGGGTCAATTTCCTTGTATCGACATTCATTTCCTGCGGAATATCAACACCCTCGGCTAATTGGATGTGAAATTTACAATCATGTTTTTCTGCCAAATAAATTAAATTTGCCCAAGCATTAGCAGACAATGTCTCACTAACCAATAGTTTCATCTCACCATTCTCATGTTGCTTAATAAATCCTGGTTTTACTTCAAGGTGCGGCTGATGGCATTCGATGCAACGCAAGAAATGTTTAAATGTTTTTGAATTAAGTAAAAAATCCTCTTTTTTAGATTTTTGTTGATAACTATCAAAGCAAAATAGCTTGCTCTGCAATTTGAGCAACCGCCTAGTGCTACCCATATGGAATTGATCAGGTAATTTTATTTTTTCTCCATTATATTCAATCCAACGATTATTCAATAATTCCGTTAGAAACATTCTGAAATCTTTTCGATTCCAAGGCGCATTCACAACTAATAATGGTTGGTTGTTTTTGATTGCCCGAATAAGCAATCCTTCTTCCATCTCAAATTGCTGTACACCTTTTTTTATATTGATATGAATTCTTCCCAGCAACAACCCTTTCCAATCATCATTAAAAAAATGGGCTTCTATTTGATTGGGTGCTTTTTGACCGGCATTCAATGTCAACTGTGCTTCTAACTTATTTTTTTCTTCCAAGGGTGGCGCTTCGCTCGTTATCATAAAACGAGAATAAAAATCCTCCCCCATATCATCCATTTTATTTTTAGCTAATATTGCCATCACAATTGCATCCGGCGAAATAAGATGCGTCTTAATCTTTCGACAGTTTTTATTTTTTGCAATATCAATCATCGTATTCATGCCTACATTTTTAGGACCATAATGAGACCAATCACTCATTAGCACCTCGCCTTCCTTGGCTTCTTTTATGAAACGAATCAGCGTACTATCCGTTATTTTCAAATTTCCTTCCTCAATCAGGACCTGGCATTCAGGAACTTCATCTAATTGCGAGAGATAATGATAATTTTTTCCCAACCTAGCGAGATACTTTGTCATCTGCTCATGAAATGCTTCAATTTGATCCTCATCCAATATCACCAATATATTCTGATTGGCTGATGGCAATTGTTTAGCTTTTAGAATAAGTTCGCTGCAATATGACTCCCATGTCTTTGCTTTCGATGATTCGGTATCCCACGTTTTAAATGGATTTTGATCCGTTAAAACAATGGTCTTTGACGATTTTTCTTTTCTTCTTACTTGATAGTCACCTTGAATTTCCAATGCTTCTTGTTGAACTTCTTGAATAGTCGCAGTCACAATTTTTTCATCTGTTATTCCTAAGGGAGGGATGAAAGTATCAGGGCAACTCATCGGCTCTAGCATCAAATGAGATTGAAAGCCGCCCAAATCTACTCGGCACCACTGGCCCTCATTTTTCATTTCAATAAACGCATGGCAATCATTTTCGACCGCACGCGCTTCAATGCCCAATTCTTTCGACAACGCCATTGCGATCCACGCACGGTGTCGGCATGCCCCAGCTCTTGCTTGCAAGATAGCATTTAATTTATCGATATCATGATGAGAATTTACTTTTATTTCTTGAGAAACAAAGCCGCGACAAAATGACAAGATAGCTTGTTGTTTTTCTTTTATCGTTAATTTTTCCCATTTATTCATGAATGTTTCATAATAATGATTTTTCTCATCTAATTTTCCATCTTTATTAAATGAGAGAAAATTAAATTTCAACGGATGGTTTGAATAAAATGAAAGGGTCGGCAACTCATTTGTTTTCAAAATAAAAGCAATGGGAATAGGTGCCATAGATGGAGTTGTTGGTTTTACGTAATATAAATCTTTCGCCTTGCAATAACCTAACTGCAAGAAAACACCCGCTGTTAAATCAAGCAATTCATCATTAACGGATAATGAGGGAAGCGGAAACCAATCCTTACATCCAGCCGGAATGTGCCATTGCCCATAATAAATATCGGGACTATTCTTATATTGATCTTGATAAATACCATATAAATTTTTAGCGACAGAAAATGTTTTTATAAACTCAATGGGATAATTTTTACTCGAATAGATAACATGCTCGCCCAGCTCAATATCAGGATAAACGCTAATACGATATTGATTCGACATCATGCATCCTTCAAAAATAGTTCTTACATGCAACTCATCACTTTTATCTTCTACTGTTATTACATCAAGTAATTTGGGTTTATCCTTATCAACGAAATCAACAGTCAACGATTGATTGACAATTGATTGTTCAAGACAATAAAAATCATTTTTAATAGGATGAATGGATTCCGGTGAGTTTTTTTTATGACAGCAATCAGACGAACCAAACCTAATGTGAGGGAAAATTTCTTCGAATTTCCCAAAATCTTCATCATCAGAAAATAAAGGTATACTGACCCTCTCCAAATGAGGACTAACATTGACAATATTAAAAATACTTTCAAATGAAACATCTTTATCACTAAAAATAATCGATCTTAAACTACGATGCTCGAAATCATGATCAAAAAAAACCTCGCCAGAAAACTTGCCTAATTCTAATGAGAAAAGATTTGAGGCATTCACTATTATTTTGGAAACTCGATCACCACTCAAACAAAGAACATTATTTACTTCAGGCAATGACAATTTAAATAGTCCTTTTACAAATAAACTATCGACTGATATATTTTCAAAAAAACAAAGAATGTGCTTGTAAATAATTTCCAAATTTTCACCAAAGTCAATTTTTGAGCCTGGATTTTCAGAAAAAAAGTTTAAAAGTATGTTAAAAAAATAAAATTCACTTATTGGATGAACATTAAATCGGTCATCAAAAAAAACAAAGTCGATTCTATTAAATTTACTAAAAATATATTCACACACATAGACTTCAAATCCACCATTAAATTCTAAACAAAGAATTTTTTTATTTCTGATAAAATTTGATTTCTTATTCTCTCCTGGATTCAAATAGATATTTGAAACAATAAGATATTCGAGATTAGGAAATAAATCTATTGCTTCAAATAGATCTTCTCCATCACAGTTCTCAATGCGAATTTTTTTTAAATTTTTAGAAAAAAATTTACTTGGATCGCTTTGGCCACCAAAGCAACTCGACTTGGAATCGGACAAACACTTCACTGATAACTCTTCCATGTTGGGAAACAACATGCTCAGCGCTTTAATCACGTCTATCGAAGCACTCCCAAATGAAACTTTTTTCACCTTGCCAAAATACATTGATTTAAGTGAATCGATTTTTTTAATTTCTGTTATGCTGTTGATATAAATTTCTTCTAAATTAGGAAGATGACTTCCTAATAAAAGAATATCGCTGAAATTAAATGAAAATTTTTTAATGTTAAGCGATACTAAGCGAGGGAAAAGGTTTATAAAGTTAAGATATAAAGAATTTTTATTAAAAAAAACATCCTCGTTTATTTCAAGATATTGAAGAGAATATGACTTCCTACATGATTCAATAAAATTACAAGAAAAAGAAAAGTTAACCCTCCCTAATTTTAACGACAATAAATTCTCACAGGATGTTAATGCTGCCATCCTAGCCTCATCGATAAAAAATCCGTGCGGATATACTTTTGCAGGACATTCGAAGACAGTCAAATGATTAAAATGAATGTCACTAAAAAAACCGCCTTTCAAATCCAAACCAAATAAATCAATTTTTTTGATGTTGGGACATTGCCTCAACACAGAACCAATTTGGCTATCGATCAAATTGCAAAAATGAATCTCAACAAGATTTTCAAAAAAAGGTACATCCCCCAAATCTTCCTGATGCGCCTTATCGTAAATATATACATTAATAGAAAGCTTTGTTAGATAATTAGAAATGGGTTTTAGAAGAGAAATCGATTGACTCAATAATAAATCTTTTCTATTGATTAGCTTAACTTCAATAATTTTTTGATTGTGGCGTTCAATAAAAGACAAATAGGCTTGATAATCAACCTTATTTTCAATTTCGATGATTAATTTTATTTTTGTGTTTTTCGAAAATAAGCTCAGCCTTATATTGCTTAGATATTTTTTTTCAGTTGAAGGAATAGTGATCGTCTCTAAATTGGGAAAAAAATAATGATTTTCCTTCATAATTTCATCAAAATAACAAAGGGTGGATTTATTTAAATTATCAGATTTAATCGAAAGATTATGTACTTTTTGATTAGATTCGCGTAAATACTTTAAAACAGCACCTGCGCTAGAAACAGTTAATATTAAATTGATACCTATTTCTTTAATAAAAGTGTTAGAGATCGACTCAGATAAAAACAATTCTTCATTATCAGCCTTAGTAAAATCCAAGGTTAGGAAAGGTGATTCTTGTTTTTTTGAATCTACTATCATTGATTGCAAATTAAATAAAATTTCTTGCACCCGTTGCGAATCTATAATCTCACAATTATCTTTTGCTATTTTATAATCACTCTGTGAAAATCTTCGGTAAATTTCTTCACGAGTAATTGGCTCAACTTCGAGCAATGCGGCCATGAGCACACAAATATTATCAGCCTTTATTAACTTTCCCGTCCACACATAAATTTCAGCATGCTGATACAATAAAAATTCCCACATTTTTTGCACTTCACTTCGATCGCCCACACCGAAACAAAGTGACCAATCGGTAACAATTAATTTTTTGCTCCGCTTTTTTTCGCTACCAATGGAAATTTCACCCCAACAAGGCAACCCATTCAGACAACGATCGACATCGAATTCGTTAGTGGGATTTTCACCGTATGTTTTTTGAGGCAGTTGATCATTACCATGAAAAAGTAATTGATCTAAATAAGTTAACGCATTTTCGTTAGGCATCGTTTTTTCCGTTACATTAAAATGAAATCATAGTGAAGCTTATGAATGAATCACGATGCTTCTATGAAGAGAATCATATATAAATAGCTGGCAGGTTTTGATTAACATTAGATTAAATAACAATTTTATTTGATTGAGTCTGACTCTATTTATTATATTTCATGCAAGGTGTTTTGTTGATCGTTTTTCAACCAATGCCAAAGTAACATGACAGCACCGATACTAATGGCACTATCCGCCACATTAAAAATAGCGAAATGCCAATCACCCCAGTGAAAATCAAAAAAATCAATGACATAATGATATAAAATGCGATCCCACGCATTGCCCAATGCACCACCTAAAATCAAGCAAAGTGACACACTCAGCCATCGTTCACATTTCGAAATTCTTGCCAACCAAACCAGCACGATGATACTAACGATGAATGCCAATGCCCCTAAAACACTATTTTGCCAGCCAGAAGCCGAATGAAAAATACTAAAAGCAGCACCGGTATTGAACGCTAAGGTGAAATTAAAAAAAGGTAATATTTTAAGTGGCGCTTGAAATAATAAATGATGCACCATCCAATATTTAGAAAAGCGGTCGATGGCGATCACTAAAACAGCAAGCCAAAGCCACACCAACCCACTTTGCCGTATTTTTTTAATCAAAGCACACATTGAATTCACCTTATGCATAACGTCTCATTTCACCTTCTTGCGCAATGTTTTCAATGCAACGACCACATAAATCAGGATAATTTGCATCGCTATTGACATCACTAACACGATGCCAACATCGTTCGCATTTAAGTGATGAAGTCGCCGTCATTTTTAATGATAAACCAGGGACCGTCGTTGAAATCATATCGAGAGGTCCTGCGTGTTCTGGAACAATCGTTACCGTTGATGTCATCAATACAAACCGCAATTCATTTTCTAACGCTTCTAACAATTGCTTTAAATGCGGGCCACAATATAAAGTCACTTCTGCTTCTAATGCAGAACCCATCTTGCCTGCATGACGCTGATTTTCAATTTCTTTATTCACAGCATCACGCACCGCACGAATTTTTTCCCAATAAGATTGATTCATTATTTCAACAGAAGATAATGACGCTAGCTGATCATACCAAGTTGTCAACAAAACAGACGCTTCTTTTTTACCTGGAATAGATTGCCAAATTTCTTCTGCCGTGAATGTCACAATCGGCGCCAACCATCGCACTAATGCATGAACAATGTGATACAAAGCTGTTTGTGCTGAACGTCGACCACGACTATTCGTTGCCATGGTGTATTGCCTGTCTTTGATAATATCCAGATAAAACCCGCCCAAATCAGTCACACAAAATTGATGTAGCTTTTGTACAACTTGATGAAACTGATAAGACGCATAAGCCTCCAATATGTCTTCTTGTATTAAGCGTGCCTTATCAACAATCCAACGATCTAGCATCACCATTTCTTCAGGATTAAGTAAATCTTTTTCTGGATCAAATCCATGTAAATTTGCTAACAAAAACCGGGCCGTATTACGAATACGACGATACGTCTCTGACGTACGTGATAAAATTTCATTCGAGCCAGGAATTTCGTAACGATAATCAATCGATGCCACCCATAACCGCAATATATCGGCACCTAACGTTTTAACAACCTCTTCAGGCGCAATACCATTACCGATGGATTTCGACATTTTATGCCCTTGCGCATCCACAACAAAACCATGCGTTAAAACTGCTTTGTAAGATTCTTCTGCATTCATTGAAATGGAAGTCAAGAGTGATGATTGAAACCAACCGCGATGTTGATCAGATCCTTCTAAAACGATATCGGCTGGGAAAGCGAGCTCAGGACGTTTCTTTAAAACACATTCATGCGACACACCCGAATCAAACCAAACATCTAACACATCGGTTGATTTAATATATTGATCAGCCTTATTTCCTAATAAGGAGACAGGATCCAATGCATACCAAGCTTCAACACCTTCTTTCTCGACACGATCTGCTATTTTTTCCATGATGGAAATCGTATCGGGATGCAATTCACCTGTTTCTTTATGCGTAAATAATGCAAGCGGCACACCCCAAGCACGTTGCCGTGAAATACACCAATCAGGACGATCAGCGATCATCCCCTGAATACGTGCTTTTCCCCAATCAGGTATCCATTCCACGCGATTAACTGCTTGCAATGCCAGCGTGCGTAAATGATTTTTATCCATACTAATAAACCATTGTGGTGTCGTACGAAAAATTAACGGTGTTTTATGTCGCCAACAATGCGGATAACTATGACGAATACTTTCATGACACAACAATGTTCCGTTTAATTGCAATGTTTCAATTATTTTGTCATTTACTTTATTAACATGCATCCCCGCAAAAAGAAGTGTATTGGCAGAAAAACACCCATCATCCAAAACAGGATTATCTAATGGCAAATGATATTGCTTACCCATCGCATAATCATCTTGACCATGTGCAGGCGCTGTGTGTACAGCACCGGTACCCGAATCAACGGTCACATGTTCACCTAATACAACGGGTACTTGTTTATCATAAAACGGATGTTTAACTTTCACGCCTAATAATTTTTCGCCTTCAGCACGCCCCAATACCCTATATTTTTCTATTTTGTAACGCTGCATCACGAGCGGTAGTAAATCTTCCGCAATCAATAGTTGCTCTTCTCCACAATCTACTAAGACATAATTCAAGTAGGGATTTAATGCGACTGCTTGATTGGCAGGTAATGTCCAGGGTGTGGTTGTCCAAATAGGAATAGAAACACGGCCTTTTATTTTTTGCACGTTTGGAAAACGTAATAAAAAATCATCGACATCTTCAACCACAAACCGGACGTCAATCGCAGGCGATGTTTTTTCTGCATATTCGACTTCAGCTTCTGCCAAAGCAGAGGCACAATCTAAACACCAATGAATCGGTTTACACCCTTTTTGTAGATGATTTTCACGAATAATTTTCGCTAAACTTCTGATCACATTCGCTTCATAAGTAAAATCCATGGTGAGATAAGGATGATCCCAATCAGCCACAATCCCTAATCGTTTAAATTCTTCACGTTGAATATTAATGAATGATAACGCATATTCTCGACAAGCTTTTCTGAAAAATTCGGCTGTTACTTTGTGGCCTGGCTTACCGATTTTTTTTTCAACATGCAATTCAATCGGCAACCCGTGGCAATCCCATCCAGGAACTAAAGGTGATTCAAAACCGCTCAGTGTTTTCGATTTTACAATCATATCTTTTAGAAGAGTTGTCACAGCATGACCCAAATGAATATGGCCATTCGCGTAAGGTGGTCCTAAATGTAGAATGAATTTTTTTTTGTTTTTACCTGCAGCACGTAATGCAGCATAAATATCCATGTCTTGCCATTTTTTTAAAATATCTCCTTCACGGTGCGCTAAATTCGCTTTCATGGGAAAATCAGTTTGAGGTAAATTTAACGTATTTTTATAATCACTCATCACAACACCTTTTTAAAATAATCACGCGTATCCACGACATCCTTTGCAATTTGTTCTTTAAGTAAATCAACTGTAGCGTAATGCACTTCATCACGAAATTTTTTACAAAATGCAACGTCCACGTAACGACCATATAAATTTTGATTAAAATCGAGTAAGTGTACCTCGAGCAACGTTCTTGTACCATCCACCGTGGGACGAACACCCACATTCGCGGCACCAGGCCAGCCTTCTTTACTTCCATCGGCACCATAGACTCGGACGGCAAACACACCGTTTACTGGCGTCAATTTGCGATTCAAAAATATATTGATCGTTGGAAATCCCCACTGTCGGCCTAACTGATCTCCTCGTCGAACACAACCTTGTAAGGTGTAAGGGTGGCCTAATAATAGCTCAGCCAATTGAAGATCTCCCTCTACTAAGGCCTTCCGAATACGGGTACTACTGACTCTTTCATTTTTAACGATGATACTGGGCATCGCTTCAACTGAAAAGTTTAAATCACGCCCCATGGATTGTAGTAATGCAAAATCTCCTTGGCGTTGATAGCCAAAATGGAAATCATCCCCAATGATCACTTGTTTCGCACGCAGCTGTTGATGCACGATTTTCGTGACAAAATCACTGGCAGAAAGATTTGCAAGATATTGATTGAATGGCAAAACAAGAACATAATCGACACCGCATCGGGCTAACGCTAAAAATTTTTCTCTCAAACGAGTCAATCGCGGAATAGTCACCTGATGTTTACTAAAAAACTCGAACGCATGCGGCTCAAATGTCCCCACAATTGAAGGCACGCCTTTTTTTTTAGCTTCCTCAATCACCTTCGCTATTAACTGCTGATGACCAACATGCACACCGTCAAAATGACCTAATGTGATGACGCCACCCTGATGCGAAGGATGCAAATTATAGAGGGAGCGAATCAGTTTTGTTGACATAATTAACCTTTAGCGGTCATTTTTATTAGTTACAAACTGTATGATAAATCCCTGTATTTTGCTATAGTTCTTTATGGTAATTGACTGACATGAGAATCTAATATGCCTTCTCTAGCCCCTGAAAAAATGCAAACTATTATTGAAGCTGCTTTAATGGTTGCAGGACGACCCTTGACCATTGCTACCATACAAAGTCTTTTTGCAGAAGACGAACAACCTAGCACAAACAGTGTACGGGCCATCCTCTCTCATATTCGCACGCATTTTCTTGAAAGCGGCATTGAATTACAGGAAGTTGCAAATGGTTATCGTTTGCAGGCGAAAGCAGAGTTGAGCCCTTGGCTGGCTAAGCTATGGGAAGAACGTGCACCACGCTATTCACGTGCTTTTTTAGAAACGCTAGCCATTATTGCTTATAAACAACCCGTGACTCGAGCTGAAATTGAAGAAATACGGGGCGTCACCGTCAATAGCCACATCATGAAAACATTGCAAGAACGTGAATGGATACGTGTGATTGGATATCGCGAAATACCGGGTCGCCCTGCTATTTATGGCACGACGAAAGAATTTTTGGATTATTTTAATTTGAAGTCATTAGCAGAATTGCCAACGCTGGCTGAATTCAAAAATTTTGATGTCCAAGAAAAACAGTTACAAGTGCAATTAGCCCTCGAAAATAGTCAATTAGGGCCTGAAAACAGTGATGCCATTCACGAAGAACGCATTGTGACTGAGAATGAAGAATCCACAAAAGAATCTGATGAGAGTGAAAAAAATATCCCTCTTACCCCCGTTCTCGAGGCGATAGAAAACTAAAAAGAGATCCCATGAGCGAAAAAATTCAAAAAGTATTAGCTAATGCAGGCATTGGTTCCCGACGACAAATTGAATCATGGATAGAAGCAGGTCGCATCACGTTGAATGGTAGAACAGCTACTATCGGTGATCGCATGACTTATCACGATAAAGTTTGCGTGGATGAGCGTGAAATTAATTTGATAAAAAGTAAAAATCAAAAATCACGATTTTTACTTTATCATAAACCCGAAGGTGAAATGTGCACCCGTAATGATCCAGAAGGTCGCCCTACTATTTTTGAACGCTTACCTCTTATTCGCAATAGTCGTTGGATTTGCGTGGGTCGCTTAGATTTTAATACATCAGGATTATTATTGATTACCAATGATGGCACTCTGGCCCACCAACTCATGCATCCCAGCATGGAAATTGAACGCGAATATGCTGTGCGTGTGCGCGGCGATGTAACGCCTGACATTCTTATGAAATTGCAAAAAGGCGTGAAACTAGAAGATGGATGGGCGCACTTTGATCAAATTGCGGATGGCGGTGGCAATGGTTCTAACCATTGGTACCACGTTGTTGTTAAAGAAGGCCGCAATCGTTTAGTTCGCCGATTGTGGGAAGCAGTTGGATTAACCGTCAGTCGCCTGATTCGCGTTCGTTTTGGTCCGGTTTATCTGCCTGCAGGATTAAGGCGCGGCAAATTTTCAGAGCTTGATGCAAAAGCAATGACTGAATTAGTTCAGTATTTGCACGAACAACAGAAACCGCCTGCTGATTGACGAGCCCTTCAGATCACCTTAATAAAAAGATGTTAGATTTTCTGCTAAATCAAACTACCTTATTGTTTGAAATAAAAATATGCTCAAAATAAGACCATAGCATTTGCAAAAAGTATGTGTATTTTTAAGTCATTTTAACTGAGGAATCATCATGGCAGACTCGCGTATAGCCGACACGCATCTAAAAAATATTTTGCTTCTTGAAGAAAATATCTCAGGCGAAGATTTTATTATCAAAGACATCCGCGGAAACATGGCTAGATTTGAATATCTTATTGAAAATCTGATTCCCAACTCGAGCAATAGAATTTTTTTCATCGGTGATTTGACCTATGAAGGAAGGTACAGCTTAGACATAGTAGAAACTTTTTCCACCTATAAAAGACAATATCCTGATCGCATTTTTTTTCAACGCGGTCCTCATGAAGATTTATGCTTAAAAGCGATTGATTCTTTCGAGAAAATATTGATTGCCATACCGGTGGATTCGCACCCCACAGAAGAGAACATAAAAATTTTCAACGAATGTAACGAAAAAAAAATAAATATGCTTTCTTCCTACATTGAAAAAAATCATGGTCAATGGCTATACGACTTAATACAAGAAGAATTAAAAGATAATATCATCATCATCAATGATGACGGTAAAGTTACTTATAAAGAAAGCACAACTGCCCTCGAAGAGAGCGAAACCGCCCTCGTAAAAAAATTCATGACCGATCTACCTGACGGAATCGATATAAAAGGGAAAAAAGCTTTGACTTTGATAGAGACAATCGCTTTCAATGATGCCGAGCTTTTAACAAGCCCAGAAAAAAATCTGGACTTGATAACTGATATTGAAAAATGTTTCAATGAAAACTCGACTCCCGATCCATTTTCTATTGTCACCGATACAGGTGATGACATTCTTACTTACAAAGAAAACCATGAAAATAATACTATTGAAAATAACGATACGCACACAGATCCAAACGATATTTTAGTTCTCGAAGAAAATACGTTGGGCAACGATTTTATTGTGGGAGACATCCATGAAAATTTTCGTGCCTTTTCAGCCTTTTTTGAAAACGCAACGAAAAAAAACCCTCATAACAGATTTTTTTTCGTTGGCAATTTGTTCGGTGAAAAAAGTGATTCGCAAATCATATCTTTAATTTTAGATTATGAAAGAGAACACCCTCATCACATCTTTATTACGGCTGCTGATGTTGAAAATTTATGCCTGAAAACAATTACTTCTTTTGAAGAGTTATTGCTTGCCGTTCCATTACAACAATCAGAAAACAACCCCACAACACTCCCTACAAAAAAAGAATTAGATGACTTTTACGAAATTAACGAAAAATCGGTCAGAAAAATTAACCATTACATTGATAATAACAATGGAAAATGGTTATGTGATTTGATGAAAAAAGAAGAGATAGAAGAAAAAATAAATATCGATCCTATCGATAACAGCAACGTCATTTACACCACGAATAGCGAAATTGGTTTTATTAAAAATTTCATTCGTCATTTACCTTGCATCATTCATGTAAAAAGCGATGACGAAAAAAATTCTTTTAATGTGGTGCATGCCGCCATGCCATTCACCCATGATGAACTGAATAACCGATTACAAAAAAATCAATACACGATGAATGCTCATGAAAAAGAAATCGCCATACAACCTAGTGGATGTTTAAATAAAAAAAATGATGATCCATCGACCTACACAGCTCATTTTATTAACAAGCATAACAACGCTTACTATGATCACACCAACAAAGATTTTGTTGAAATCAGTCCTTTTATTAGTCCTGCCGTCAGTCCTTTCATTAGTCCAGTCATCCCGAGAAATAATCGCAAACTGATTCCGCAGTTCGTTAGCTCTTTTTTTACTCCGACCAGTAGCCCTTTGAGCAGTCCCTCAATTAGTCCTTCAAGCAGTCCTTTCGGTAGCCCAACCACCCGAAAAAAAGGGGAAAAAGCGGGCGCGTCATTACCTAGCTCTCTCTTACTTGAAGAAAATACGAATAAAAAATGCACGGATTCAATTTCAAACAACAATAACACTCATAGAAAATCATGACAATAAAAAGGGATTCATCATGGCAGATTCACGTATAGTCGAAACGCATTCAAACGATATATTGGTTTTTGAAGAAAACACGAGAGGTCATGATTTCATTGTTGGAGACATCCATGGAGAATGCGAGATTTTAAGGACCGTTCTTGAAACACTAATAAAAGAAAACGATCATAACAGAGTTTTTTTTGTCGGTGATTTAACTGATAAAGGAGAAAATAGTTTAGGCGTCATCAATTTGATTTTAGATTATATGCAAAAATATGCTGATCGCATCTTCATTACACGAGGTAATCATGAAAATTTATGCTTACAAACAATTGATTGCTTCGAGAAATTATTGCTCGCCGTCCCCATTTCAGAAGAAAATTCAGAACAAGAAAAAAAACTCACGCAAGAAGAAATAATAAAATTCCAGAATGTTAACAAAAAAATAATCGAGACTATTTCCCACCACAGAGCAAAAAACGGTGGCGAATGGTTATACAATTTAATGAAAGAAGAAGTAGATAGTGAAGAAATAACTATCGATCAAAAAAATCACATGCCCATTTATAAAGAAAGCAGTCATACTGCTCGCATTAAAAATCTCATGCTTCAATTACCGTACATCATTCATGTGAAAGGCCGGAATCCCTTTCATGTGGTACACGCTGGCATGCCTTTCAATGATATGGAGCTTCAAAGAAGATTAGAAAAAAATAAAGTTATGCTAGATGATACTGAAAAAGAATATGTCACATGGGCAAGAGAAGACTTAGATAAAGATGATGGTAATCTATACCTTAAAAATGTAGGACGAGGACCCCTTTCTATTGTCGCATACACAGGCCATAGTATTATTCAGGAAAATGGCTATCAGTATTATAGAGAACCTGAAAATACCTATAATGTAGATAGCGGCGCTTTTTATTATAAAGTTTGTCTAATTGCAAATCACACCGACAAAAAACTTTTCAAAATCGGTACTGGCACGAATGAATATGTTGATCGTATCATCGAAGAAACAAGAGGAAACTTAAATGAGAGATCACCTTCTCGAGAAAATAACAGAGATCTTTCTAAAGAGTCCACTGTTCTTCGTCAGAGTGAAAAAAGAATATTCGAAATCACCACGATAGAAATAGTTTCGGATTTTAGCGATGAAGAATTGCCTGATGAATTAAAAAACGACATTTATTCAACCCTTAGTTTTAACTGATAAAGTAAATCCAGCGCTTCTTTCGCTGTTAACTGATCAGGATTCATTTTTTTTAACTCAGTAATGACAGGATGTTGAACGTCCTTTTCAACAAACAGATCTTGTTGAAAAGGTTGCAACAAGCGTGCCTTCACCTGAAAGGACGCTTGATTTTCTAATATTTGCAATTTCAATTTAGCTTGTTGAATGATCGATCTCGGCACGCCTGCCAATTGCGCTACTTGAATACCATAACTTTGATTAGCTGGACCTGCTTTAACAGTATGTAGAAAAATAATTTTATCTCCCTGTTCGATGGCATCTAGATGAATATTTTTTACAAATGTCATTTCATTCGCTAATTCTGTTAATTCAAAATAATGTGTTGCAAATAAAGTTAATGCTTGCACTTTTTTCGCCAAATAATCCGCGCAGGCAAAAGCGAGGGATAATCCATCAAAAGTACTCGTTCCTCGACCCATTTCATCCATTAACACTAAGCTGTGCGAAGTAGCGTGATGCAAAATGTTGGCCGTCTCCGTCATTTCCACCATGAAAGTTGAACGCCCACTCGCTAAATCATCTGCTGCACCAATGCGAGTAAAAATACGATCGATAGATCCGATTCGTGCCGAACGAGCAGGAACAAAACTACCGATGTGAGCCAATACTACAATTAACGCAGTTTGTCGCATATAAGTTGATTTGCCGCCCATATTCGGACCCGTGATCATTAGCATACGCTGCGCGTGATTCAATAGAATATCGTTGGGTACGAATGCTTGTTCTAATGCAGCCTCAACAACAGGATGACGCCCTTCATGAATTTGAATTTCCAATTCATCAGAAAATTCAGGACAACACCAATTTAAACAGACAGCCCGTTCAGCAAAATTAGCAAGGACATCTAATTCAGCAATGGCACTCGCACATAATTGCAATGAAGATAAAAAAGGAATAAATTGATTTAGTAATTCATCATATAATATTTTTTCTCGAGCCAATGCACGATCACGCGCGCTTAATGCTTTATCTTCAAATTTTTTTAATTCAGGTGTGATAAATCGTTCCGCATTTTTTAACGTTTGCCTTCTCACATAATCAGCGGGCACTGTTTGTGCTTGCGCACGACTCATTTCAATGTAATAACCATGCACACGATTATAGCCCACTTTCAATGTTGACGATCCCGTGCGTGCCTTTTCTTGTTCCTCTAATTTTATTAAAAAATCACCCGCATTTTCACTGATTGCCAACCATTCATCTAATTCCGCATCATAACCACGCGCAATCACGCCCCCGTCGCGAATCGTGACTGGCGGATTATCAACCAATGCTCGAGTTAATAAATCAAGTAGAGAAGGAAATTCGCTGATATCCTTTCGTAGACGAATGAATCCTGACGATGAAAAATGACATATTTGCTCTTGCAATAAAGGCAACAAGGCAAATGTTGATCGTAATGCAATTAAATCGCGTGGACGTGCCGATTTCAAAGCAACACGTGCTAATATGCGTTCGAGATCAGCCACACCATGTAAAATTTTTTGTAACTGCGCATGAAGATGCGGTGATAATAATGACCGAACACTCGTTTGTCGTTCACGCAAAATCGCTTTATCGCGCAAAGGTCGATTCAACCAACGCTTTAGCAAACGACTACCCATTGCCGTATGAGTATCATCGAGCACAGAAACTAATGTATTTTCATCACCACCCGATAAATTCGTCACTAATTCCAAATGCCGACGACTGGCGGCATCTAAAATTAAACATTCGTCACGACGCTCTACTTGAATGGTACGCAGATGTGGCATAGCAGCACGCTGAGTTTCTTTTGCATATTGCAAAAGACTACCAGCCGCACATAAAGCAATCGGCATGTCTTCACAACCAAATCCACTTAAATCGTGTGTTTGCATTTGCTCAATTAACAAACGAACAGCGACAGAATAATCAAATTCCCAAGATGCACGACGTTTAATAACGTGACGATAATCGTTTAACAAAACATGATTCCAATCATCGCAAATCAATAATTCAGCTGGATTTAAGCGTGCCAATTCACTGCTTAATGCTTCCTCTCCTTCTACTTGCAACAAGTGAAAACGTCCGCCACTGATATCGAGTATAGCAATGCCATATGTATTTGCTTTTGCATGAATAGCTAATAATAAATTATCTTGCTTTTCATTTAACAATGCCGCATCACTCACCGTTCCCGGTGTTAAGATGCGAACGACTTGACGCTCGACGGGACCTGCCCCCGGTTTGGGTTCACCTATTTGTTCGCAAATAGCAATCGACAAACCATTACGAATTAATTTTGCGATATAAGATTCCACAGAATGAAAGGGTACCCCCGCCATCGGGATGGGTTTTCCTGCGGAATGCCCACGCGCTGTTAAGGTAATATCTAATAAGCGTGATGCTCGTTGCGCATCATCAAAAAATAATTCATAAAAATCCCCCATACGATAAAATAGCAACATATCAGGATAATCTGCTTTGATTTTTAAATATTGCTGCATCATAGGAGTATGTTCAGATTGCATGGTTATCATTTTTTTATTCCAACATGTTTTGTAGCAAGCCTTAGTATAGTGATCTCACGGAGAGAAGAAAATGCAAAAAAAAAATCATTCGAGCTTAAATACGCTACTCGAAAAAATAAAAACCTTAGCTGCAGAAACAGCCAATCAATTACAGCAACAACATCTGACCCTTGCAACGGCAGAATCTTGCACTGGCGGCGGGCTCAGCTATTGGCTCACCAGTATTCCGGGCAGCTCCAGTTGGTTTGAACGAGGTTATGTAACCTATACTAATGCCGCCAAAATCGACATGTTAGAAGTTAACCCACTGACCTTGCAAGAATTTGGTGCCGTCAGCAAACAAACCGTTTGCGAAATGGCTGAAAATGCAAAGCGAAAAAGTCGTACTCATATTGCCATCGCCATCACAGGCATTGCTGGACCTTCTCGTGGAATTGAATCCCAGCCCGTTGGAACGGTTTGGATTGCCTGGGCCGTGCGCGATGCCGCCCCCGTGAGTGAAATGATGATATTCACGGGAGATCGACAACACATACGACTCGCCTCGATTGAAAAAGCATTAGCCAAATTGCTAGAGATGTTAAGCTAATTAATTCCTATAAGAGGGCACCCCATCGATTGGTTCTTGTATATTATTTTTTATCAACGGATCTTCTTCGCTAGGAACAGAAGGTGAAAATAACGATGCTTTACAGCATGACACTAATCTTCTAACAGGCGACCAATGTCTGCCCATCGTGAGAAGAGAAGAAAATGCAAGATACGCCGCCATATTTTCAGCATCTTGAGCCATCTTATTATTATCATTTTCAAAAACACCGAATCCCGCAATCGCCAAACAAAATCCCACGGCCCCAGCAAATTCAACCGTACGACATATTCCAGCAATAATTGATTTTTTATTCGCATCTTTTTCTTCCTGTTTTTCCTGAATGGAAGAATTGTCAGTGCTTGCCTTTTCTCGCAGGGATGGTAATGGTTGCCTCAATGCGTCTATTGGATTCATCTGATACGCAAAATGAGACATCACTTTATGCGTTCCCAACAGCATTGCAAAAAGAGCCGCTCGATTTAATGAATTATCCGCAAATGCCGCCGTGCTTGCATTAAATTTAAATAATGCCAAGATAAATTGTTCCATACAAAAAACAGAAAAGGCTTCCTTAATCGGCTCCGCCAATACTTGCAAAAGATGAAGTCGTGGATAATGATCGGTATTAATATCTTCATTTTCATTTGCCAAACAAGACGATAAAATTTTTGAAAACCCATATTCGGCGCCGAGACCCGCCCAATAACCTGCTATACTATCGCCAATCAATGTGAATTTCTGTTGCATTTGCCTCGTTTTGGGATCTAACTCTTCTGACACAAGTTTTCTATCCAGTATTTCTTGCAATCCCCAACCCGTTAGCGCAGCAAATAACATCGCTGGTGGAATACTGAGCGCAAACCTTAACGCTTCATTTTTATCGATATTAAATGGATTTTCTGTTGTAAGAAGTCTATTTAAAAAACGATTCACATCTCCAAGAAAATAAGTTCCGGCTGCCAACCAAATACTGGTGGGCATATCAACAGAGAATTTATTTAAAATAAAAGAAGCCATTGCAAATGAATCGATAAATTCAATCGATTGCTGCATTATTTTTTGTATGAATAGAAATTCTTGTGGCGCAGGATTGGCGCCTACTATCATGATAGGCACGTCTTTAAAAGGATCGTCTGAACCATCATAGAGGTCACCTGGATTATTTGCAAATTGAGTCATGATAGGCACGTCTTTAAAAGGATCGTCTGAACCATCATAGAGGTCACCTGGATTATCTGCATATTGAGTCGGCACTCTAACTCTAATAGTAGCATCTTCAGAATTCTTATGAATCTTATGAAGAGGATTTGGGCGATTATTTTCTTTTGTCTCTTTCACTAATGCATTAATGAAGTCCGTATCAAAACGGATTCTGGATTGTTCATTTTGAGTATTTTCTTGGCTTTGAGTATTTTCATCGTCTTTTTGAATGGCAGGACTTGGCATCAGAGCATAAACACTACCCCTATTTTCTGGCATCGAATTATCCTGCTTCTGATCAGCTGAATTATCCTTTCTTTGCATCATTATCCCCTTAGTTTATTAAAATTTATTTATCAATGAGTTACATGAAAATCCTTAACTTTCTGTTTATTCATTATTCGAGCAAGCATTCTACGAAATCAATTCTTAAGAAAACCTTAAGATAAAAAATTTATTTTTTTCAAACCCCTTTCATAAAATTTGATTACGCGTTATAAGTAGAAAATCGTTCATCCCCGCTTCTTCATGAAATAAACATAGAAAAATCCTGCATCACTCCGTTGATAACCAGAGAGATGGCATGGAAAGAAAACACTTAATACAAAAAGGATAATCATATGGAAGAAAACAAGAAAAAAGCGTTAGCAGCCGCATTAAGTCAAATCGAGCGTCAATTCGGCAAGGGTTCTGTTATGCGATTAGGTGACCATGCCGCTGAATTGCCTGATATTGAAGCAATTTCAACGGGTTCGTTATCATTAGATATCGCATTAGGCATTGGTGGATTGCCGAAAGGCCGTATTGTGGAAATCTACGGACCAGAATCATCGGGTAAAACCACGCTCACGTTACAGGTCATTGCTGCTTGTCAGAAAAAAAAGGGAACCGCTGCTTTTATTGATGCAGAACATGCATTAGATCCTGCTTATGCACAACGTCTCGGCGTGAACGTTGACGATCTTCTTATCTCCCAACCGGATACAGGTGAACAAGCATTAGAAATTGCTGACATGCTAGTCCGCTCCAGTGCTATTGATGTCATCATCATTGATTCAGTCGCCGCATTAACACCCAAAGCTGAAATTGAAGGTGAAATGGGTGACCAACACATGGGGTTGCAAGCACGTCTCATGTCGCAAGCTTTGCGTAAATTAACAGCAAATATTAAGCGCTCTAATACGCTGGTTATTTTCATCAATCAAATTCGCATGAAAATTGGCGTCATGTTCGGTAATCCTGAAACCACGACCGGTGGAAATGCGTTGAAATTTTATTCTTCAGTGCGTTTAGATATTCGCCGAATTGGCCATGTTAAAGAAGGTGAAGAAATTATTGGCAGTGAGACACGCGTGAAAGTTGTCAAAAATAAAGTGGCTCCTCCTTTCAAGCAAGCTGAGTTTGATATTCTGTATAACGAAGGGATTTCGCGGGAAAGTGAAATTATTAATCTGGGTGTACAAAAAGGATTAATTGATAAATCCGGCGCCTGGTTTAGTTATCAAGGTCAACGCATTGGCCAGGGCAAGGAAAACGCGCGTCAATTTCTGAAAGAGCATCCAGCGATAGCACAAGAAATTGAAACGAAAATACGTGAATTAATGATTAATTTACATGCTGTTATCGTGCATGGTGAAAAAGAGGAAGAGACGGAAGAACATGTTGCGTGAAATTTGAAACGGAAAACTTTTCAAATATTCCGCAGCCGTGCAGAATCCAACGATGTTAAAAGCAGAGAATCACGATGCCCCACTCTCTTGTTTATCAGGCTGCCTTGCGTTTGCTAGCAAATCGTAATTACTCTCAACACGATTTGACTAAAAAATTGCAGGCAAAAGGTTATGCTTATGATGCCGTTGGATCCGCCATTACCGACCTTATTCAAGCGGGCTACCTTAATGATGATCGTTTTGCCGAAAATTATATCCATTATCGACGTCAAAAAGGTTACGGCCCAAAACGAATTCAACTAGAGTTACAAATACGTGGAATTACTGATGCGACGATTGCAGAGCATTTAAATATCACCGATAATAGCTGGCAATATGAAGCGCAAAAGGTATGGTTGAAACATTTTAAAGGTCAACGACCTACTCATCTTAAAGACAAGGCAAAACAAGTGCGCTTTTTACAATATCGGGGTTTTACTCAAGAACAAATTGAACATATATTAATGCAATAGCGAATATCTTATGACAACCAAACCATCTTCTTCCCAAAAAAACTTTTTAAGTAGCAATGAAATTCGTAGCCAATTTTTAGAATATTTTCGTAAACATGCTCACGATATTGTACCGAGTAGTTCACTCATTCCCCATAATGATTCTACCTTATTATTTACCAATGCCGGCATGGTGCAATTTAAAGATGTCTTTCTTGGCACAGAAAAGCGTCCTTATACACGTGCAGCTTCATCGCAACGTTGTGTGCGTGCCGGGGGTAAACATAATGATTTAGAACGCGTAGGTTATACGGCACGACATCATACTTTTTTTGAAATGCTCGGTAATTTTAGCTTTGGTGATTATTTTAAGCGCGAAGCTATTCGTTTTGCTTGGGATTTTCTTGTTAATCATTTACATCTTCCTCCTGAAAAGTTATGGATCACTGTTTTCGAAGAAGATAAAGAAGCTGAAGATATTTGGCTAAATGAAATCAAAATTAATCCGAAACAATTTAGTCGTTGCGGTGAGAGCGATAATTTTTGGTCGATGGGACCCACTGGTCCCTGCGGTCCCTGCACTGAAATTTTTTATGATCATGGCCCTCATATTGCAGGCGGCCCACCAGGTAGCGAAGAGGCCGATGGTGATCGCTATATTGAAATTTGGAATTTAGTCTTCATGCAATACGATCGTGCAGCGGATGGCGCATTAACACCGCTACCCAAGCCGTCTGTCGATACGGGCATGGGATTGGAACGTATTACTGCGGTGATACAAGGTGTTCACAACAATTACGATACGGATCTTTTTCAACCCTTAATAAAAAAAGCAGCAGAAATTGCCAACATAAATGATTTAAATAATTTCTCATTACGTGTCATTGCCGATCATATTCGCTCATGCAGTTTCTTAATCACCGATGGCGTGATCCCTGCTAATGAAGGTCGTGGTTATGTGTTGCGTAGAATTATTCGTCGTGCGTTGCGTCATGGAAATCAATTAGGTATTCAAGAACCTTTCTTTTATCAGCTCGTCCAACCGTTAGTTGATTTAATGGGTGATGCCTATCCTGAATTACGCAAAGCACAATCACAAATAGAAAAAACATTACGTCAAGAAGAAGAACAATTTAGTCAAACATTAGCGCAAGGTTTAAAATTGTTTGAACAAATTACCCAAGAATTAAATGGCGATATTATTTCAGGCGAAATCGTTTTTAAACTATATGACACTTATGGTTTTCCTGTTGACTTAACAGCTGATATAGCCAGAGAACGTGGACTCATCATTGATTACGATGGCTTTGAAACAGCGATGTCTAAACAACGTGAACGATCGCGTGAAGCGAGCCGATTCACGACGGAATATGCTGTTGCCCAAGGTGAACAAGAACCCACTGAATTTACGGGCCATAAAAACTTGCAAAGCATGCACATTCCAGAAGTTGGAAAAATTCTCGCACTGTATCGTGATGGAAAATTTGTTGATGTGTTGAATGCCGGAGAGAAAGGTTCGATTGTTTTAGATCGTACGCCTTTTTATGCAGAATCGGGCGGTCAAGTCGGTGATCATGGCGTATTGCGCATCGATAAGGAAACACTGTTTGGCATCGAAATAAAAAGTCTTTTTAAGGTGCTTGACACAATCAAACAAGGTCATACCTTTTTACATTTAGGAAAATTAGAAAAAGGCAGCTTACATATTGGCGATGCGGTGGTTGCTGAAGTCGATGCAAAACGTCGTGCTGCAACCGTATTAAACCATACAGCAACCCACCTCTTGCACAAAGTGCTCAAAGAAATTTTAGGCGAACATGCCATGCAAAAAGGTTCATTGGTTGAACCTGAGCGTTTACGATTTGATTTTTCTCATTCAGCACCGCTGACTGCAGAAGAGTTGCGCTTAATTGAACAGCGCGTCAACGAAGAAATTCGCGCAAATCATGAAGGTATCGTTCAAATCACGACACCTGACGCTGCGATAGCCAGTGGTGCGGTTGCTTTATTTGGTGAAAAATACGGAAGCAAAGTACGCGTTGTTCATTTTGGTCAATCGGTTGAATTATGTGGTGGCACCCATGCAGATCATACGGGCGACATTGGTATTTTCAAAATCACCACGGAAACAGGCGTTGCTGCCGGCATTCGTCGCATTGAAGCCGTCACAGGCGATGCTGCTCTGCATTACCTAGAAAAACGTGACCATGATTATCAGCAAAAACTGCTTCGATCAGAAGAACGAATGCACGTATTAGAAAAAGAGATTGAACAATTAAAAGATAAATTAGCGGGCTTATTTAGTCGTGATATCGCAACTTCGGCAAGAAAAATGGGAACGGTGAATGTATTAGCAACAACCGTTGAGGGGTTAGATGGGAAAGCATTGCGTCACACATTGGATCATTTGAAGCAACATTTAAGTAGTGGCATTATTGTGTTAGCGACAGTCAAAGAAAATAAAATTGGTCTGGTAGGTGGTGTGACGAATGATTTGGTTGATCGTATCAGCGCGAAAGAAGTAGTGAATATGGTTGCCAATCAAGTAGGCGGCAAAGGGGGCGGCCGTGCTGATTTAGCGGAAGCCGGTGGAAATAAGCCAGAAGCATTGGAAAAAGCGTTAGAGTCTGTTTACACTTGGGTAAAGGAACAACTGAAACTATGACCCTCATCGTACAAAAATATGGTGGCAGTTCAGTCGGCACGTTGGATCGCATTCATCATGTCGCTGAAAAAGTCATTAAAACAAAACAACAAGGCCATGATGTTGTTGTCGTCGTTTCTGCCATGTACGGTGAAACAGATCGTCTTATTCAATTAGCTAATGCATTAACACACGACCATGATCCTCGCGAATACGATGTGTTAATTTCAACGGGTGAACAAGTATCGATGGCATTATTGAGCATGGCGTTAAATGCAAAAAATTACCCTGCTCGTTCATTTACTGGATCCCAAATTGGGATACAGACAGATAATATTCACACAAAAGCACAAATTCGCGAAGTGAATACGCGCATCATTCAAAACGAATTAAAAAATAATCGCATTGTCGTCATTGCGGGGTTTCAAGGTGTGAATGAATATGGTGATATTACCACATTAGGCCGTGGTGGCTCTGATACAACGGCTGTTGCTATTGCAGCAGCACTTCATGCCAATGAATGTCAAATTTATACCGATGTGGATGGCGTTTACACCACTGACCCTCACCTGTTACCAGAGGCGCGATTATTGCCACAAATTAGTTTTGAAGAAATGTTAGAAATGTCGAGTCTGGGTGCAAAAGTATTACAAATGCGCTCGGTGGAACTGGCTAGCAAATATCGCATGCCTATTCGTGTACTTTCTACCTTTTCAAATGGTGAAGGAACATTAGTCACATTTGAAAATAAAATAACGCATCAACGGTTAGTTTCAGGCATTGCCTTTAGTCGAGAAGAAGCGATCATTTTCTTGTCAGGCGTACCTGATAAAACAGGTCATGAACGTATTATTTTGGATGCCATTAGTCAGGCAAATATTGAAGTAGATATGACGATGACCAATACGGCGACACCCGATACGATCGATTTCACATTAACCGTTCACCGTCGAGACTATACGAAAGCATCAAAATTGATCGAAGAATTAGCTAGAAAATTAAGTGCAGCTTCGGTTAAAACAAACGCAAAAGTCGCCAAGCTTTCGCTGGTAGGCACAGGCTTACGTTCTCATGCGGGTATTGCCAATACGATGTTTAAAGCATTGGATGAAGCGAACATCAATGTTGAAATGATTACCACATCTGAAATTAAAATCTCAGTGATCATCGATGAAGTGCATTTAGAAAAAGGTGTGCGTGCAATACATCAAGCATTTGAATTAGATAAACTTCATTTACCACATGAAGAAATAATGAGCGGAAATGCATAAAAATAAAGCGACTTATTTTTAACCAATGCTTAGGTGATAAAATAAATAGTTAAAAATATGCAATTCCTATTTGCAGAATGTCATTTTATTGTTTACCATTGCACACCTTAGAAAGCAGTGAAATATTTTTTATTGATAAAATTGTTATGAGTGTTCCCGCTCTCCATAAAAAGGTAAATAAAATAATTATGGAGGGTCATAGCAGGCGCCAATTTGTAAAATTCGCGCTTATAAGGAAGTGTGACGGGAATCGAGTGGTTTTAATTGACAAGGCAGTTTTAAAAAAGGAGATGGACAATGCTCATATTAACAAGACGTGTGGGTGAAACAATAGTAATAGGCGATGATGTCATCGTCACGGTACTGGGTATTAAAGGTAATCAAGTGCGTATTGGTATTAATGCACCAAAAGACGTATCAGTACATCGTGAAGAAATTTATCAACGCATTCAAAAAGAAAAAAATGTAGTTCCAAAACAAGAAGAAATTGCGCCAACACCTGTTATTGCGCCTGCAGAACCAACAACAACTGCACCAGTACGGAAAAAGCGTGAAAGTAAGGCTGAAAAAGCTGACAAAAGTGATAACAACCATAATAAATAAGGGTTCGGTCGATCACAGCCCTGTTGTTTTGCTTCATGGTTAGAAACAGATCCATTGAAGCGCTTTGTATGATGATGTTGGATTTAGATAATGGAGAGGTGGCCGAGAGGCTGAAGGCGCTCCCCTGCTAAGGGAGTATGGGGCCAAAAGCTCCATCGAGGGT
>CAYTKY010000005.1:0-45980 GCA_964438435.1 uncultured Coxiellaceae bacterium
AGGATTTGGTTTAAATCCGGGAACACTTAAAATGGTCCACTGATTCGGTAAGCGGGTTGCCGTTGGTTTTTCGGGGCGAATAAATAAAACATGTGCAAATAAATTATGCCAGGCTAATTCGGAAACCACTTCGACGGGAATGCCTAATTGTTCATGTGCACCCACATACAAATGAGAGGTAAAACAAGCTTCTTTTTGTTCTAAGTAATGGGTTGCTTTTTGCCAGAGGGCGTCAAATTTTTCAGGATGAAATGGTTGGTTGATGGTATTCCAGTCCACCGTCGTGTCAGTGATTTCATCTCGAACAATAAATCTATCTTTAGGAGAACGGCCAGTACGCTCACCCGTTTTAACGACTAACGCCTGATTCGATGCCAGTTCACCTTCGCCGCGAGCGAGAGCTGCTTTGACTAAGTCATCCATCGTTAAATTAACGTACATTTTTGTATTGTCCATTGAAATTCCACAAGTAGGTTCGAGCATTAACACGCCTCCTCTCAAATAAATGATAAAAATTAGTTACGTTGGATGTGTATTTTTTATGAACACCTACGTAAATAAGCAGTCCACCCTTTTTCACGATATTGCTGTGCTTCAGCAAGCGGGTCTTTTGATTTTATGATGCCACGGCCAACGATGATAATATCGCTGCCATTTTGGGCAAGCGCCTGCTCGGGTGTTATGTATTGCTGGCCAAGTGTATCACCATTTGCATTAAGCTTCACGCCAGGGGTGAGATTAATCCAAGAAGGGTCCGATGATAACGCATGTTGCGTAATAAATCCTAAGACAAAATCTGGAAATTGTTCTGCCATTTTCAATGTGCGATGCGCGTATTCTTTGCTCAACAAATGCCCTGCAGAACTCATTTCGGCAAGCAGAAAAATGCCACGATTTTTCGGGCGGCCTATTTCTGCCAACCCTTGAATAATACCAGGACCTGGCAAACTATGAACGGTGACGACATCGGCCCAATCCGCGATATGATAAAGACCTTTCGCATATTGTTGTTGAACGGTATGACCAATATCCGCAAATTTTCGATCTTCAAACAATAAAAAATGATGCTCACGCGCGAGTTTCTGTAATTCAATAATGAGCGTGGGTGTGAAATCTTCAATGATATCGATATGCGTTTTAAGCAAACAAATATGAGGGCCTAATCGATCTGCTAATTCAAGCAATGATTGTGATGAAGAGACATCGGCTGAAAATGCAAGATTGGTTTTTTTATCGTCTAATAACTTCAATAAAGAAGCACCTAATTGCGAATGACAATCATTTGCTCGTTCAGAATAAGACAGTTTCAAGCCGATCATGTCTTAACTCGTCGTGGGTGCATTCGCATGGATAATTCTTTCGACAATTTCTTTTTCTGTTTGGCTTAACAACATGGATTTCAACAAGCATTGTAATAATTCTGAAAGAGGCAAAATAGAATGCAGTTCATATTTTTTCTCTAATGTTTCTCGAGCACCTTGTTCACGATCAATTAAAGCAATTAAATCTTTCACCTTTAAGCCAGCATTTTCTAATTCATTAGCGGTTTCAACAATACTACCACCGGTTGTCACGACATCTTCGATGATCAAACAAGTTTGCCCAGGCTTAAATTCGCCCTCAATGAGTTGTTTAGTGCCGTATTCTTTTTTTTCTTTGCGTCGCATGACCATGGGAATGTTGTGAGTGAGAGAAAGACACGTTGCAATCGGTAATGCCGTATAAGGAACACCACAGAGCACATCAAATTGGCGATGACGTACGGATTCCCACATAGCAGTACTCACAGATCGTAAAATGGCGGGGTATGAAATGATTTTCCTTAAATTGACATAAATCGGGGATGTTTGGCCGCTTTTTAAGGTAAATTCGCCGAATTGAATAGCACCAATTTGATAAAGCGATGTGATTAAAGTGGTATGCATGGGGATACACTCTCCAATAAGCTTATGAAAACGAAAATACTTGATATTAGGATGCTTGTAAATGGAGTCTTAAAAATGTTACAAATACGCAACATAAGAGAATATAAAACAATATGAACTCCACAGCACAGTTAGTATTAAAATCGGGAGAAGTTTTTTATGGGCAAGCCCCTGTGCATCAGAATGATATTGCATTTGGGGAAGTTGTTTTTAATACAGGGATGGTTGGTTATGTGGAAGCGTTAACTGATCCTTCTTATGCGGGACAAATTCTTGTTTTTACTTATCCACTCATTGGTAATTATGGCGTTTCTGACACTTCGACTTGGGAATCAGAAAAAATTCATGTGAAAGGGGTGATTGTTTCTGAACTGTCTCCCTTTTATGCCAATCACACAGCGCAATGTTCATTGGCAGAATGGCTGCATGAACAGAAAATTCCTTACTTAACTAACGTGGATACACGTGCGCTAACCAAATGTTTGCGCACAAAGGGCGTTGTTCCTGGTGTCATCGCTTCACTTGGATTTCAACCGAATCAATTTGAAGATTTTGATCACATTGACTGGGTAAAAGAAGTTTCGATCAAAGAACCACGCTATTATGGATCGGGCGACAAACTCGTGATTGCTGTTGACTGTGGGATGAAAGAAAATATTTTGCGTTGTCTTCTTCGTTATCCTATTCGCATTAAACGTGTTCCTTATGATTACGATTTTAGTGATGAATCTTTCGATGCGGTTTTTATTTCTAATGGCCCAGGCGATCCATTGCAATGTCAGCAAACGATTCATATTTTGCGTAAAGCGTTAGCAAAACAAAAACCTACTTTTGGAATTTGTTTAGGCACACAATTGATGGCATTAGCTGTTGGTGCGAACACATATAAACTTCCATTTGGTCATCGCTCTCAAAATCAGCCTTGCTTATATTTGCCAACTAATCAATGTTATTTAACATCACAAAATCATGGTTATGCTGTCGATGAGGCAAGTTTACCAGCAGATTGGCGAGTATCTTTTCGCAATTTGAATGATCAAAGTGTGGCGGGCATTGAGCATAATTCTTTACCATTTTTTTCTGTGCAATTTCATCCTGAAGCATCGCCAGGACCTGAAGATACGCAATGGTTATTTAAAAAATTCTACGAATTACTTTGAAAAAGAGGCGCAATGCTATGCGGTTTGGCGGGAAAAAAATCCTACTTCTCGGCTCGGGTGGCCTACGCATCGGTCAAGCAGGTGAATTTGATTATTCAGGTTCACAAGCAATTAAAGCGTTAAAAGAAGAAAATATCGAAGTTATTTTAGCGAATCCTAATATTGCCACGGTGCAAACAGATGCGCACATGGCAGATAAATTATATCTCCAACCATTAAATGTTGATGTGGTGAGCCAAATTATTTCTAAAGAAAAACCGGATGCCATTTTACTCGGGTTTGGTGGGCAAACCGCATTAAATTTAGGATTAGCATTGGAAAAGGCTGGGATATTGGCACAGTACCGAGTGTCTGTTTTGGGCACACAAATAAATTCAATTCGTGCAACTGAAGATCGCGACCTTTTCAAATCATCCCTTGAAAAAATAGGAATTCAATCACCTCGTAGTATTTGTGTCACCAATGTTGAAGATGCGATGGTAGCTGCCAAAGAAATTGGATACCCGGTCATGATGCGATCGGGGTTTTCATTGGGTGGATTAGGATCAGGAAAAATTACGCATGAAGCAGAACTCGTTAAACGAACGAAAGAATGTTTTGCAACCGTTCCACAAATTTTAATCGAAGAATATTTGTTGGGATGGAAAGAATTCGAATATGAAATTGTGCGTGATGAAGGCGGTAATGCGTTAACCATTTGCAATATGGAAAACCTGGATCCCATGGGCATTCATACGGGTGAAAGTATTGTTGTTGCGCCTGCACAAACGTTAACAAATCACGAACATCAACATTTGCGAAATATGGCGATTGCGATTGCGCATCATTTTAATATTGTCGGTGAATGTAATATTCAATTTGCGGTGAATCCGCAAAATGGCGATTATCGTGTGATTGAAATGAATGCACGATTGTCACGCTCTAGTGCATTAGCTTCTAAAGCGACGGGTTATCCATTGGCATTTGTTGCAACGAAATTAGCATTAGGATGGCGGTTGCATGAAATTACTAATAGTGTCACGCAAAAAACCTGCGCTTTCTTTGAGCCTGCGTTAGATTATATCGTTGTTAAAATTCCGCGTTGGGATACACACAAATTAAAAGTAGCAGAACGTACTATTGGTACCGAAATGAAAAGTGTGGGCGAAGTGATGGGCATTGGCCGCTCTTTTCCCGAGAGTTTGCAAAAAGCAGTGGGTATGTTGAATATGGGTGCATCTTGTTTGAGTGATTATCCTCAGCCAATCACGGATGCAGCAAGAGAAATTCAATTTCCAACAGACAGACGTTTGTTCGCGCTTTACCAATATTTTTTGCAAGGCGGGACAGTTGAAAAAGCGCATGAGTTAAGTCATATCAATACTTGGTTTTTATCGCATATTCATGCCATAGCAGCGGTTGAAAATGAAATTCGAACACAACAGTTAACCGATGTGTTATTAGCAAAAGCAAAACGCACAGGATTTTCTGATCGTGCAATTGGTCAATTAACTTCACGAACAGAGGATGATATTCGTTATCAACGTCAACAAGCCCGCATTATTCCTTATGTGAAGCAAATTGACACATTGGCGGGCGAATTTGCAGCGCAAACGAATTATTTATATTTGACTTATCATGCGTGTGAACATGATCTTTTTCCAACAGAAGAAAGGCCTATTCTTGTGTTAGGGTCGGGGCCCTATGCGATAGGATCTTCTGTCGAATTTGATTGGTGTGCGGTGAATACCTCGCGCGCAATAAGAGAGTTAGGAAAAAAATCGATTCTTATTAATTCAAATCCAGAAACAGTTTCGACCGATTATGATGAATCAGATCGTCTTTACTTCGAGCAGCTCACTTTAGAGCGCGTGCGTGATATTGCAGATTTCGAGCAAAGTGCGAGTATTGTCGTGTCAGTGGGTGGGCAGATTGCAAATAATTTAGCATTGCCCTTGGCGGAACGAGGATATGCTTTGTTGGGTACATCGGCACAATCGATTGATCAAGCCGAAGATAGAGAAAAATTTTCTGCTTTATTGACGAAATTAAATATTGATCAACCGTCTTGGCAGCGTGTAAGTAGTTTAGAAAAAGCGAAAGAATTTGCGAACTTCATAGGTTATCCTGTGTTAATTCGTCCATCTTATATTTTATCTGGCTCAGCAATGAATGTCGCCTACGATGAAAATATGTTGGAATTATACTTACAAGAAGCTTCTCTCGTCTCAACAGAGCACCCCGTGGTGATTTCTAAATTCATTCTCGATGCAAAAGAATTAGAAATTGATGGCGTGGCTGATAAAGGCAAAATTGTCATTGAAGCGATTGCTGAACATATTGAAAATGCGGGCATTCATTCAGGGGATGCAACGATTGTTATTCCACCGCAACGATTATATTTAGAAACCATACGTCGTACAAAGCGGATAACCAGTGAAATTGTTTCAGCGCTACAAATAACAGGGCCTTTCAATATTCAATTCATTGCTAAAAATAATTTTATTCAAGTGATTGAATGTAATTTACGTGCGTCACGATCATTACCCTTTATTTCTAAAGTAACAGGATATAATTTTATTGCGATTGCTACGCGTGCGATGTTAGGAAAACATAAGCCGATGACATATGAAACATTGGAATTAGATTATGTGGGAGTGAAAGTTCCTCAATTTTCTTATCATCGATTAAAAGGCGCGAATCCTGTTGCCAATGTAGAAATGGCATCGACAGGCGAAGTGGCGTGTCTGGGTGAAAATTTATATGAAGCTTATCTCCGTGCCTGGCTTTCCACAGAACAAACGTTGCCAGAGAAGCGTATTTTTGTATCGATTGCGGATACTCAAAAAATAAAATTATTACCGCTCTTAAAGCAGTTGGACGAGCAAGGATGGGAGTTTTATAGCACGAGCGGCACACATGCTTTCTTATCGAAAAACGGCGTGGGTTCGTATTTTGTTTATAAAGCAAGTGAAAAGAGTGAACCTAATATTCAAACGCTTATCACTCAACGTAAAATTGATTTGATTGTGAATATTCCAACGGCAACGGGTATTAATACGAATACAGATGGTTATTTGATTCGTCGTATGGCGGTAGATCATCATCTTCCTCTTATTACAAATTTGCAAATTGCACAGATTATTTTCCAATGTTTGATCGATTTTAAAGGCAAACCACCGGAGACCGTTCTTTCATGGCAACAATACATTCAGAGAAATATAGCGCGTCAGCCACTGAACACAGTGATTGTATGATAGGGAATTTGTTATTTGGTAAAGATATTCTCTCTATTAAAGATTTTAATTTAGCGCAAGTGCAGCAAATTTTGTCATTGGCTGCAAAATTAAAAGAGAAGCCGCAAGCAAATTTAATTCAAGATAAAATTATTGCGCATTGTTTTTTTGAGCCATCTACTCGTACACGATTATCTTTCGAAGCGGCGACTTTGCGTTTGGGCGGCAAAGTGATTAATTTTTCAAGTGGTGAAAGTTTATCTGTACAAAAAGGCGAAACGTTATATGACACCATGCGGGTTATTTCAAGTTACGCTGATTTGATTGTTATTCGTCATTCCAAGGAAGGCTCTGCACGTTTTGTCGCTGATTTATCACACATTCCGGTGATCAATGCGGGAGATGGCGCTAATCAGCATCCCACACAAACGCTTATTGATTTATTTACTATTCAGGAATGTCAGCAACGTTTGGAAAATTTATCGATCGCTTTTGTGGGCGATTTAAAATATGGTCGAACGATTCATTCTTTTGCACAGGCATGTAGTTTGTTTGATATTCGTTTATTTTTAGTTGCGCCCAGTGCATTAACGATGCCTGACACAATTTGTGATCGTTTGAAAAGAGAGGGTGTGCGATTTTCATTTCATCAATCATTAGAAGAAGTGATTCCGAAAGTTGATATTTTATATATGACACGCATTCAGCAAGAACGTTTGTCCAAGGCAGAATATCAAGAAATTGAAAAGCAATATGTTCTAACGCCAGAGATATTAACGTGTGCGAGACCTACTTTAAAAATTTTACATCCTTTGCCGCGCGTAAAAGAAATTGACATTAGAGTGGATCGTTCACCTTATGCATATTATTTTCAGCAAGCAGCGAATGGTGTGTATGTACGACAAGCATTGTTAACATTATTATTGAATGAGGCATTGCCATGAATAAAACACTGTCTGTTTCAGCCATTCAGAATGGTACGGTGATTGATCATATTGCATCAGGACAAACGTTACGCATTATTCATATGCTGCGTTTGTTAGACAAAAAATATCGCGTGACAGTGGGGTTTAATTTGCCGAGTCATTGCATGCCATTAAAAGATTTAATTAAGATAGAGAATCATACACTCACGAATAAAGAAGCGAATGAAATTACGGTATTTGCACCGGAAGCAACGATTAACATTATTAAAAACTTCGAAGTCGTTCAAAAAATCATTACTTCATTGCCGCCCCATATTAGCGGTGTTTTTAAATGTCCGAATCATGCTTGTATTACGCATGGAGAGCCGGTAGAAAGCTTCTTTCATATTGAAGAAAAGGGAAAGAAAATAAAGTTGGTTTGCAAATATTGTGAAAAAGAATTTGATCGTAGTGAAGTCATCGTAGTGGTGTAAGAAAATCATATGCTTATTATTGATAATGTTGCCGATATTCATGGAAAAATAACTCAATTAGTCATTCCTCATGCAAAAGAAAAAAGTTTCGATGCGCATGGGTTGATGGCACTGCCTGCGGTGATTGATCCTCATGTGCATTTTCGTACGCCGGGTTTGGAGTATAAAGAAGATTGGCGAACAGCGGCAAAAGCAGCTATTCGAGGCGGTTGCACGATGGTATTTGATATGCCGAACACGTTGCCGCCGACGATTACAAAAGAGTTGTTACAAGAAAAAAAAGCGATCATTGATCGGCAATTATTAGAAGTAGGCATTCCGCTGCACTATGAATTATTTTTTGGAGCAGACAAACATCATCTTGATCAAATTCCATTAGTCAAACAATCAGCAGTTGGAATAAAAGTTTTTATGGGATGCAGTACAGGTAATTTAGTCATTGATGATGATGAAAGTTTACATGCGGTTTTTTCATTGGCGGCAGAAAATCAAATGATAGTGGCAGTGCATGCGGAAGATGAACATTTAATTCGCGAACGAAAGCAGCATTATCATGGCGATAGGCATTATGCGATTCATTCACAATTACGTGATATTGAAGTAGCAACGCGGGCTGTTGAAAAAGCGATTGCATTGACGCGACGTTATGGGACACGGCTTTATATTTTACATGTGAGTAGTCGTGAAGAAATTGAATTAATTCGCTCGGCAAAAAAAGAAGGCTTGCCGGTCTTTGCAGAAACGACGCCACATCATTTATTTTTCGATACATCTGTTTACGATACCTTGCAAGGAAAAGCGGTTGTGAATCCACCCTTGCGTGACGCGCAACACCACGAGGCTTTGTTTGCTGCCATTCAGGAAGGTCTCGTCGATACGATCGGCTCTGATCATGCGCCACACACAGTAGAAGAAAAGAAAAAACCATATGGCGAATGTCCTTCGGGCATGCCTGGTATTGAATTTACATTACCACTTTTGTTAAATGCGTATCATGAAGGAAAAATCGATTTAACAAACATTGTTTCACTCACATCAAAACGTGCTCGTGAAATTTTTTCTTTACCTACTCACCACGATTGGGTATTGGTTGATCTCGAAAAAGCATCACGTGTAACACATACGCATAGTAAATGTGGTTGGACACCTTATCAGGATAAAATTTTGCGTGGATGGGTAGCAGGAACGGTGTTGAACGGCATGATTTATTTGAATTCATAAAATTCAACAAGTAGCTTGGTCGAAATTCATTTGGTATGATTTGAATGTCTGCTTTGTAAACAAATAAGCTCACGAGATTTTTCCGAATTTTTCCAATGGATAATCGAGTTGCATCGAGTGGTGCATCTGGCTTTATATCTGGTTATTTTAAAGAAGATTTAATCTGAATATAATAGATATCAAGTTTTTTGGTCAGCATTTTGTAACTACTCACCCGGCGTCATTGCGAAACCCGCGTTTTTTGCGGGTTGAAGCAATCCAGTTAGCATTCTTATGGATTGCTTCGTCGCAAAAAACGCTCCTCGCAACGACGAGTGAGTAGTTACAGCATTTTTTGGCAAGATAAATTGGATAGTTTGAATGATGGAAAAATCGATTTTATTATGAAATGCTTTCTAGTTCTTTTGGTGAAATAATTGATCAGTTGAGAACAAAAGACATTTTTTGCAATTACAAAAAGAATGGTTTGGATTTTTAGATGGAGAAGTATAAGCTATGCTATCTGTTTTAAATCAGAGTGTCTTCGCTAAAATCTGCGTCATAATATTAAAAATGATCAATCCAATTAAAAAAATCAGCAACATTATAGGTAAAAAATGGCTAAAATAGTTGTTAAAAGGGATAACCTAATTCTCACTTCAGCTAATGAGATTGGAGAAATATGCAAACCATTGCATAAACTTGGCATCACATCATTTAACTATGTTAGAACATACGATGATGGATCGCAGGTAAATCTCGGAAATATTCCAGCTTGGCTAGAATATTTTTACGAAAATGAATTTTATCGAATCGGTGCGTTTGAGAAACATCCGAGCAACTATGAATCAGGATATGCGCTTTGGCCCCAATTAAGTGGGCAAAAAATATTTTTTGATGCAAGAACATATTTTAATATCGACAACGGTATTACTATTATAGAAAAGCAAATGGATAGTTGTGATTTTTATTACTTTGGGACTACGAAAAACAACGCTAAGATCATCAATTTTTATTTAAATAATATCGATTTATTGAAAAGATTTATCTTGTATTTTAAAGATCGTGCTAATTCAATCATTAAACAGGCAGATAAAGATAGAATCGTCTTGCCTGATCATTTTGATCAACGTGAATCTGCGAGTAGCAATGAATCCTGTATTCAAGAATTGTTTAAAAGAGAATTTTTAAAAGAAACAGCTATCAAAACATTAAAATTAACTGGAGAGCTAAAGGGAGAAGTGCTAACAAATAAGCAACTTAATTGCATTATAAATTTAATGGAAGGAAAAACAGCAAAAGAAATTGCTAAAACCCTCGATATTTCACATAGAACAGTCGAAGGGCATGTCACCAAATTAAAAACGAGATTTAATTGTAGAACAAAAAACGACTTGCTTTCTAAGTTGCTGAAGAATGGGTTGGGAATTTACAGCAACAAATGCAATATTCTTATTTGAAAAGCTATCAGAAAAGTAGGGAATTTAATTTTGTCAATTCATTTGACAGAATTATTTATTTTATCTATAAAAGCTGTCGTGTCAAAGATAGATTTTTCAGAAGAAACATGAACAGCATGTAGTCCAGCTGCTTTTGCGCCAAAAATATGCTGAATGGAGTCGTCAATGAATAACGTTTCGCATGCTTCTATTCTGTTTTCCTCAAGAATCGAAATAAAAGAATTAATGTTAGGTTTTCTTTTTCCAAAAATATGAGAATAATATTCTTTTTCAAAATAACCATCAAATGTATTGAATCCATTTTTATTTTGACAGATCTTAAAAACTTCTTTTAAGTGAATAGCATTTGTGTTGCTAAATAGGAATATTTTGTATTTATCTCCTAAGTTTTTTATAAAATCGAGACGTTCTTGCGGGATATCAAGTAACATTGCGTTCCATGCATAATCAAACTTCTCATCGGTAATTTTTACATCGAGTTTTTTTTGTAAAATATCACGAAAGGCTCCTGGGCTTATTATGCCAATTTCAAAATCATCAAAAAAATGATCTTGTCTATTTTGCGTGTAGACGGAATTGAAATTTAAAGCGCCCAATTGACGAAATTCTTCTTCTGTTTTTTTATAATCAATATCCATAATAACTCCGCCTAAGTCAAAAATAACGTTTTTAATTTTCATATTTTCACCTTGAAAAATTTTTCATCAAAAAACGCATTGAAGCATATCATTTTTTTATTTACCAATCTTTTTTTTAGAAACAGGTATTTTATACGCTTTTTTATTCGTTACGTGACGCATATTATCCATTGTGTATCTGCTGATTCAGTGAAGAGAGTAAATAGATTTTTATAGGTAATAAAAAAATTATTTTCATTTAATGAGATATACGATAGAAAAGGATAATACAATGGTAGGAATATATTTTGCGTTTAGTTGTCGACGATATTTTATTAATTAAAGAGTATGCTATAACTGCCATCTATCACTACATGAATATACCGGAAGAAGGAGTGGAAGAAGAAATTTTCGCATTGCGGAATAGAAATCCATCCAAAAATCTTATCAGAAGGCTGATTGAATTGCATCGATTGGTTGAATGCGTACTTTATTGCGAAATCAGGAAAAAATTATTTCTGAATGGTTGCAAAATCTTTAAGTGATTTTATAAATTAAAATCATTTTTTGCCTTTATGTGAGCTAATTGAGGACATGCCCTAACATCCATTAATAAAAAAACTCCAGCTGCAAATTTGGTATGGAAAATAATAGGGTAATTTGGTGATCAGAAAAGCGATGGCAATTATCTGCTACAAATTAATTTAATTCAATGTTTTTATAGTGTTTTGAATGACAAAAATGGAATTGAAGGGAGTTTTATGTCTGCGACACAAACATGGTGTGAATTGATCGGAATTTTTTCTGAAAAGGTAACAAAGAGTGAATCTCTTTTATTTGAGGCGGAAATGTTTATACGAGTTTGCCAAGCAATAAAAGAAAATTTTAGGGAAAAACACGAAAATTTTTTTCGGTTGATGAAATTTACAGTTGAGATGGAGAATGAAATGTTGGAAATAAATTTTATACGACTCATTATTCAGGATATTTTATTTACGGAAGAATATAATTTAAGCGGTATTGCCAATTATCTTCATATGCCTGAAGAAGTTGTTCAAGAGGTTGCTTCGGGATTAAACTCAAATCCATCTGCAACTTTTTTGCAAAGAATAATTGGGTTGCATCGAATGGTGCGTCGCGAATTGTATCAGGCTATTTTAAAGAAAATTTTATCTGAGCATGATGTCAGTTAAGTCTTTAATCAGCATGAGTAAGTTTAAAAATAGACAAATCATTCGGGCGGCATTAAGCTGAAATGAAGGCTGTCATACAAAAATTTGAACGATAGCATGCGGAGAAAATGAAGACGGGTTTTGTAGTGTGTTAGACTTTAATAGGGAAATTTGAAACGAATATACAAGCAGCATAGGAGATAGATCTTGCGCGACACAATAGAATCTGGTGTTCTCAGCATTGCTTCTGCTTATCCTGATCCACCATTCGATGTTTTACAACAGGATCATTGCGATGGTTTTGATATACAACTCATGCGTATTGTTTGCAAGGAGTTGAATCTTAAACTAAAGACGGTGTGTTACACAGGCGATAATTTTGAAAATATATTCGATGGCCTCATTAATAAAGAATATGATGCTGTCATTTCTGGTACGACTATTACGCCACACCGTGCGAACAGAGTTTTATTTTCAAAGCCTTATTTAACTTTTAATCAAGGAGTGGCGATTAATAAACAACATTCACCCGATGTGCCCACGACAAAAAACCTTCGGGGATTAATAGCCGGGATACAGCATGGCAATACGTCAGATAAAATCGCGAAAGAGTGGTTAGCAGCGGGTGAAATTGCAGACATACATTATTATCCGTATAGCAAAATAAGCGAAGCTGTCACTGACTTGAACGACGGGAAAATTGGATTTATTGTGAAACTTTTTCCTGTTATTTCTTGTTTAGTGAAACCTTATTCTAATTTATCAGTTGCATTCCAAGTTCCAACCAACGAAAAAATTGGAATTGCTTATGCTCAAAATAATGATTCACTCTGCCAGAGGATTGATCAAACAATAGATCAGCTGAGAGTGAAGGGGGTTTTCGCGCAATTAGAAAAAGAATGGTTTGGATTTTTGGAGGGGAAATAAGCTAAAGGAAGTGTTTGTTCCATTGATAAAATCTGTTATTTCAAGAAATCATTAATGAATAGCCTATGAAAGTGTTGTGTAACAAACGGCTATTTACAAAGCCATCAATTTAGTAATGGTTTTTTGGATTTTTTCTTTGAGGTGATCATTTATCAATAGCGGATTTTTTGCTAGATTTTTTCTAAGCGTAAATAAGTGGCTTGAATAGTTGCGAGAGCTAAATAAAAGCATTCCATGGAATTTATTTTCTTGTGCTGAAATAAATTCAGCAAGATCGGATGTTTGGCTAGGTTTGTTCGGATCATCGAAATAGGTTTTTATGTGTTTTAAAATAGCTAAGAAACTATCTTTCCTATTAATAAAATCTCTCCTGCGATGTAGTAAAAAGGTTTTATTTTTACGAATTTCTAAATATTTTACTAGAGCATCGATATTTTTTAAAAAAACATCATTATTTTTTTCTGGTTCTTTTTTGGGTTGGCAAGCGGGTTGATATTGTTTCAGAATCTCATCGATTTCTTTAATAATTTCACGATGCTCTTCATGTTTTTGTATTTCTTTTTTAATATCTATTTCGATTAGATCGCTGCTTATTTTGCTGCTACGTGTTTTGAAATTTTCAAAAAAGTTGTTGATGTCGTCGATATTTTTTTTATCTTCATCTGCGCTATTTTCAAGATCAAAGAGTTGCTCGTTCAGTTGGATGCTAGAGGGTTTTTCAATGTTTTCTATAGGGTGACGTGTATTATTTTCTTTTTTGATTTTTTCATGGTGATCGAGAGAAGTGAAAATAAAATTATGATCGTGGTTTTCCGATTCTTGCCGGCCATCGTCTTTTTTAGGTGGATTGGTCGGGGTATTGATTATTTCTGGTACATCTCTATACAGAAGTTGAAAAAATATTTCTTCAAGCTCTTTTAAGCGATCGATGGAATGATCAGAGGCAATGGTTTTTTTGAGAAAATTTGTTGGGGCATTAAGTTCTTTTGCGTCTTTTTCGATTTTCTCTAAAATCTTGCATGTCGTCATGTTGGTGCCATTTTTTTTCCACGTGTTCGCCAATAAAGCTGTTTTTATAGTTCTTTTTTTTGAAAGGGTGTTTTTCAACTTATCAGCGGCTTCTATTTTTTCATTCACTAGAGAAGTAGAGGAAAATTCATTTTCATGACTTAAATGATTATTGAATTCAACTGATTGATTTGATAAGACAAAAACAGACGAATCATTTTCATTGAATGGTTCAATTTTTTTTTCGTGTATTTCTTTTTCCAAAAGAAGATGATTGGTCGAATGATCTTCTTCTATCGGGTTATTTTTTTTATCTTCATTTGTGTTATTTTCAAGTTGAGATGGTTGAATATTTTTTATAGTTCTATCTTCCGGCTCTAAAGAAGATAGATGCTTGATTGTTTCACTGCAATTGGAGTAGGTAAACATGGAATCATCATCCTGACTTTCTGAGCTTAGCGAGTTATCATCCTGGTTTGGAGGATCGCTTAAATGATCTATTATTTCTGACGTTTCTCCATACCTTAATTGATGCTGTATTTTTCCTGTTTTTTCTAAAAAAGAAATTTTTACCGAAAATCCAGTATCAAGAGATTTTTCTAAATTATCCATGAAGCTACATTTGGGTGCAGCGGTAGGGGATTTTTTTGAAAATGTATTTGCTTGGGTAAATTCTTCTAACTTATTTTGAGCTTTAGTTAAAGAGTTGAGTGTGGTCGTGGTGGTAGAGTTTTCTTCGCACGTATCTGACAATAAAGTTTTTTTCGTGGAGTTTTTTTGCGATTTTTTTTCTGTATTTCTTTTTTTATGAGATTTGTTTTCTATAGTAAGAGAAGAAAAAGCCTTTTGGCCAATTAATTTCAAGATAACTCTTTGTGGTGTGCCGAGCAAAGCAATGAGCATTTCATTTTTATATTCTTCATCATCGATGGATTCGCATGTTTGATACAATAATTCAGAAATAGAGGGATCATTCGTATTTTTTTTATGATGCTGCATTTTTTGATAGGCAGTTTCCATAGCCGCATACAGAATAACGCGCTCTTTAAATGGTAATCCACTTAAATCATAAAGAGAATTTTTCATGGAAATAGCTGAATTGAACACGAATCCTGATTCGTGAACATCATCAAGTAATTCACCGGCATGAAGCCCTTGGCGAATGAATATATTCGCTTTCTCGAGGTTTTTGAAGTCAACATAAAAAGGAGGCTTTGTGGAATCCTTATTGTCGAGACGATAGGCAGCTCTGCTACTAAGTACAGCAGCGTTAAGCTCCGTTTTATTAATTAAAATTTTATTGAGCTCTTCAATGAAACGATATTCCATTTCCTCGCATGTCATAATAGAAAACATAATTCACCACACTTGGGGTTTTGTGAGAGCAAAATTTTTATTTGTTGTTAATAGGATCGCTTTTTAATTGTTTTTGTTATGCCGACTTATTTTTAACATTGTCTGAACTCACTTGATTGATATTAACGCAACAAATCACGGTTATTTTTGATCAAAAACGATCGATCATTTTTATTTGCCTATATATGTGATTTTTAATAATAAAGCAATCATAATATATGACCCCCCTCTTTTTGATATGTGCTGTGTTTGATCAATATCAGCCAACATCTAAAAAATTATCAAACGATACCCCAGTTGCGATCATTGGTGTACGCGGAACAGATTGTTACGGGGGCATCGGACTATATATGCGGCAACCCAGACCTTAGCAACTTCTGCTCTTAGCTCGCTCGTATATTCCATATAATTTCTTTTTTCGCGATCGAAATTATATGTTTTTGATTATTTATCAGCGAGTTGTTATTCAAATCCATTTTTTTATGGGCAGAGAAATTTTTATTTTTGAATTGCAGTTGGTCGTTAATTTTCTCTTAACACTGATTTGACAGAATAGGCGCTCACTTTTTTATAACAAATCATAAGAGTGTTTAGATGAATGCCAGAAAAACTGAAATATTGCCAGGATCTTCTTTGATAGAAAATTTACCGGATGAAATATTGCTAAACATAAGTGAATTTAGTGCCTCTTCTGCGATTAATCTATGCAGAACCTCTCGATCTCTTTCTTATTTTAAAAATCAATTTTTTGAAAAGCCATATAATCAAGCATTAAATGAATTGCGACAACTTTTAAATCATGCGGCACTGGGTAAATGGGATGCAGCAAAAGCTATCTGGTTAAAAGACCCTGAAATATTGACTCTGCGTGGAACGATTTATCACCCGAATCGTACTTACGAAGCAGCAGGCCAAGCGTCCATCGATATTCCTGTTGAGATAAATCCGGGTCGTTATCGATATCTCAATCTGACCGCGTGGCAAATTGCGCTGGCAAACGAGGAATATGAAATCGCTGAAGATATGGCTCATTATATGGATGAAAAAGAAAAGAAGAAACAATTCGCTGACATTTTTCCTGAAGGGATAGCCAAATACCATTGGGATTTTGAAGAAGCTAAAAGACGATTACAGGCCGTGTTTGACGCGGTAGTTGAAGACATATCTATCAATGAAAACAATTGGGATGTCATGAATGGAGCGACTCGATCTGCACTCTATCAACTATATGCCTATGTTAAGCCTATGCTAGGGCACCAAGCTGGATTAGTGTTTGATGCCTCTATTTACTTGGAAGCGCTGAAGTTATACGAAGAAAAATTTATTGATTTTAAGAAAGAAAATAGCTGGGATCAGCGATCATTTTGGTGTATCCGTGTCGAGGAATATTTGGCATCGCTTCTTGGTACAGGCTACTTGCGTCCACACGCACAAGGAATTTTAAGGGAATTGAAACAAACGGGGTGCATTCTCAATAGCAATTCTTCGTATTTTGCATTTCATCGTCCGGGTCATTCTCTTCCTGGGTTTCATTTTTTTGTGGGTGCATATGGTGTGTGCGCGGAACGAGCTTGGCGGTCAGTAGGTGCGGTCGCGAGTCGAAAAATTGCGGATTCTGTTTCAACGCTTATTTTAAACAAAAATGAGAGAAAGAAGAAAATGTGCATAAACATATTTCCATCACAACAGATTGACTCATTTAAATTGTTGAAATAATCCGCGACTCTTTTGCAAAAACAAATTAAAAATCCTGAATGAATTTGATCGCATATGCAATGATTAACCCGCGACATTTTTGCAATAGGCCCTAATCTGATATTGCTGATTAACACTATCCTGTCATCTAAACAGGTTATTATTTCTTATTGGCAAAAAATATCATCATGTTGATAAAGTGAGATACTAATTCTAATTTTTTAATGAAAATGTCATGTATCGGATATATTAATATAATTCTGTCGCGACGCAAGAATGAAAATAGTCATTGTAAAGCTTCCCAATGAGTTACTTTGTCAATACATCACCTTGGATCGTCCTTTAGATGAAGCTAGAATGATCAGCAGTGAAGGATGTTAGGGTTTGGTATTTTTCCAGCTCATTAATAAGGTCATTAAGGTGAGTTGCATAACGACTTTTCCGACGAAAGAAACCACAAAAATACGGGTCTTTAGGAGTGAAAGTTTTTTTAGAAATTTTTAAAGAAGCAATAAGGCTCGTAAGGTTATTACTTTTAGTATCTGAAAGATTATCGAGATTAGATGAGAAATCGACCCAGTCTTTTAATCTATCTTGATAATCTTTTTCTGAGTTGAAAAAACGATTTTCTTTTTTGCGAGCAGCCAAGTAGTTATCGATTTCATTTTTTTTAGAAATAATAATATCATGTTGAAGAGATTTCAAATTTTCGTTAACTATCTCGTCAATGTTTTCAATATAAGTTGGTTTGTTATCGGAATGAAATACTGTTAACTGAATAGATTTAAGATGTTCGGCGTAACGATTGCTTCTAGAGAAAGTTCGAGTGAATTTTCCTATTTCTGATTTTATTAAATCATTTAATGATGTTAATTCGTGTTCTTTAAGACCATTCATGTCTTTAAGTTTAATTAATATTTTGATCCAACTTTCTTTTCTGTTTTTAAAATCTTCGTAAGAATTAAATAAATTATTTTCATTTTTTCGATTAATTAAATAGCCGTTTGTATTTTCTATATTTTTTTTAATATTGTCATATTGGTTATTTGTTTTTTGTAAAAAAATCTCTTTTTCCGACTTGTGAGCACTGTTAAGTCCTGCAGTAATAATTGCTTTCTGTTCCTCCCTTCCTAGGGGTTTTACAATAAATTCTTTTTTAGGAGATGGTGAATTATCGGTTTCAATGGTGCGAGTATCATCAAGGTGTTGATTTTGATTGCCCCATTTTCTTCTGTTTTTTTTCTGTAAAATGCCCTTCGCCGCAGTAGGTTGAGTAACGTTTAAATAAGTAAAAGGAAATTTTCCTTTCTCAGTTCTTTGTTTTTCATCGAGGTCTGATTTTTTTTCATTGGATTTTCGTTTTTTTGATTCAATATCAGCTGTTCTTGCCTCTCTTATTTTTGGACGTTTTTCTCTTTGAGCGGTTGTTTCTTCGGTAACGGTAGGCGAGGTAATTTTTTTTATGCTTGTTTTTTCTGCAATGATTTGTTTTGGTTGTTCTTGTTCTTTTTTTTGTTCTTTTTCTTGTTCTTTATCATTGATTTTTTTTTCGGGTAATTGAGAGGTAGGTTTGGGTTTTGAAATTAAAAAGGTGCTTATATTTTTAAGAATATCGAATACTGTATCGGATGTCGTTTTTCCTTCATTAGATATGTTTTCAAGCGAAGGCAATTCTTTCACATTGATTTTTTCATGGTTATCTTTTAAAAGAATAGATTCTTTTTTAGGTTTCAAAGAGTCGACAGAGGTTTCTTTGCGGATTTCTGGTTCAATGACTACTGTTTCTAAATACTTATTAGCTTCTTCGAGGAGCGTGAAAAAATCTTTTGTGGGGACATGCGTAATTCCCGCTTTTTTTTCGAAGAAAATTTCTAGATTTTCAATATTTTTTTCTAAACTTTTTTCATAACTTTCTAATCCGCTTAAAAAATCATTGCTTGTTTTAAGACCTTTTTGGAGTGATCGGTTAAGATTGTCCATTAACCGATATGGTTTTTCAACGGAATCTTTTATGACAGCATTTTTTTTGCGGCCTCGAGGTTTGATTCTTTGCGGATCATGTTTATTATTTGATATTTCAGTTGATATTTCAGCTTCTGGAGTAACCCCATAGTCGGTTGTTTCTAATTTTTCAGCTTCTGAAATAACCCCATGATCGCTTTTTTTGTCAGAAGAAGGTGGTTGGTAGTCTGTATTCGAGACTAATTTTTTTTCGCATTGCTTTTTCGAATGATCTGGATTATTAAAATATTTTTTCTCAATCAATTCTGAGATGACCATATTTGCTATATGGGGGAAGATATCCTTGGCTTGATTGTCGATTTCATCAGTCGAATTTGGCAAATGTGCATATAGATTTTTTTCTGATTCATGTATAGCAGCAGATAGAATTAAACGCTCTTTAAAAGGTAACGCATTGAGATTGTAAGAATAAGGTCCGTCGTTGACTATTAGTGAGATGACGGAAGAAAAGGTAAATAATTCTTCGTAGTTATTCTTGGTGCTCTTGTTGATATCGCCGATATTAGATTTAGTATCAAATAGACCCGCACATTCTAGGTTAGTTAAATCATAGAAATGAAAAACAGTAAGATCAGAGGTGCCCATCTTAATGATTTTACTATTTTTTACCGCAGTATTAATTTTGTTAATATCGGTTAAAATTTCTTTTAAATACCCGACAAAACGATATTTCATTGTTTCTGTTGTTATTAAACGCATTTTTACCACCGCTACAAAGTTTTGCGCATCGTGCCTATCTGCATCAATATTTTCATAACCCATTATAAAACTAATAAATTATGAGCACATTAAGTAAATTTGTAATTTAAATAAGCGAAGCCATCGTTGAGGTTGGATAAAAAACAAATGCTTTCTGGATGAGTTTTTTAGGTAATAAATTGATTTATTTAAATAAACATAGAGTTGAGTTTTTCAGAAAAACATCCTCTTTTTATGCACTATACTTAATAAAAACTTAATAAAATCCAGATCCATAAAACGAGGATAATAAAAATGAAAGGGTTTCTAAAAAATGTTGAGGTTTTTCTTTTGGTGATTTTTTTTGGGCTTTTTGCTATTCAACCCAATTTTGCGGAGCCGTCTTCTGCAACGCCGGTCGGGCGGGTGGTGTGGGTAAAGGGGATATTTAAGGCAATTGGTCCGGACCAAAAAGAGCGAACATTAAAACGGTTATCCTTGATTTATTTACACGATACATTAATCACGGGCAATCAATCCAGTGCGCAAATTGCTTTTACGGATGATACGTTAATGACTTTTCGTCCTGATAGTAAATTTGAGATTAATCAATATCAATATCAACCGAAATCCAAAAAAGGGGCTTCGTTTGGTCGTTCGGTGATGAATTTAATTGAAGGAGGTTTTCGAACGATTACGGGATTAATTGCAAAAAACAATCCAAAAAATTATCAAATCAATACCCCCGTTGCAACGATTGGGGTACGCGGAACAGATTATACGGTGGCACTGGATAAGGGCGAATTATTCATTAGTTATTATCGCGGGATGCCTTGTGTCAAAGGGAAAGAATCAGGACAAAAAGAAATTTGTTTGGATGACAAAAATAAATATGTGAAAGCTGATGCTGAAGGCAAGTTACAAACATTGACGATTGAGCCTGATGTGTTAAAACAAAAATTAATCATTGTGCCAGCCAAAATCAGTTCTTATGGCGGTAGCTCAGGAGGTGGCGGTGGAAGTAACTTTTGTATTCTTCAGTAAAAATTGCCGAAAATGAATTACTTCGTTTCATGCACATAAACGCCATCCCACTCGGCCGGTGGCGGAGATTTTTTGAATTCATTGATTCTTTCTAGGTAAATTTTATAAATTGTTTTATGAGGATTTTGTTGATGTAATTTCGAGAAAATAGTATCAGCTTGATCCCATTGTTGCGAAAAATAAAAATCTTGTGCTTGATGATATAAGTCTAATTCAGCTGTCAGTGTTGAATTTGATTTTGCAATTAAGCAAATCGCTTCGTAAATTTCTACTCCTTTTTTCTTACCTTTCACACGCACACGATCTAATTTTCGAAAAACAAATTTTGAAATTAAATGCTGCTGCGTGTATTCCGTTACAATGATATTTACGCCATAAAATTTTGTTAAACTCTCAGCGCGTGATGCGAGATTGACAGCATCACCTAAGACCGTGTAATTGCGTCTAAAACGGGATCCCATATCACCAACACTCATTATCCCACTATTAATTCCAATGCCAATTTTAATATCAGGCCATTGATGTGGAGCTAAGCTGACACGAAATTCATCAACTTTTTCTAGCATTTCTAATGCAGATTGAACGGCATTGGCAGCGTGATTTTTGTCATGAAGCGGCGCCCCCCAAAATGCCATAATTAAATCACCTACATATTTATCGATAGTGCCGTGGTGTTTGAAAATAATTTCAGTCATGGGTGTGAAAAAAGTATTTAATAATTCGACTAATTTTTTTGCTTTTAAATTTTCTGAAATGCTAGTGAAATTTCGAATGTCTGCGAATAAAACAGACATATCGCGATCTTCACCCTGCAAAGCATAATCGCTAGAGGTTTTGATCATTTCATCAATGTGTTTTGCAGGAACATATTGTCCAAACATTGTTTTTAAGTGTTCACGTTTGCGTTTTTCAAAAAGGTAACCGTAAACAAGATTAATGATGCCTATTATCAAAACGAGTGAAACGGGGATGAGCAAAGATAAAATTAACCCTGTCTTTACCCAAAGCCAATGATTAAGAAACAACATTAAAACCGGAAGAAATACAATAATGAAAGAAAGAGATTTTGGCCCTAAAAAAGGGAAGCACAGTGTGGTTATTAGTCCGAATAAAATAGTTAAAAATAAATTAGCGCCCAATGTCCAAGCAGGTTTATATGAAAAATGAGAAGTTAAAATACCATTGGCTACGCTGGCTTGAATTTCCACACCAGGGAAAGGGCTTTGTATTGATGTCGCTTCCAAATCACCCATGCCCGTCGCTGACGTACCAATAAAAAGAATTTTTCCTAATAAATCTTCATCAGCGATTCTTCCATGAAGAACGTCAGTAGCCGAATAATAAGGAAAAGTATAGCTGCGTCCGATAAATGGAATGAAAACTTGTCCTCTCGCATCAGTTGGAATAATGCGACTTCCAACTTGCACACCTTCTAACTTTATAAAACTCGAATAAGCTTGAGTGATTAATGCCGGTTTTTCACCAAGAAAAGATAAGACGGCTTGTAAGGCAAGCGAGGGGTAGACATTTTGATGGTATTGAATCACTAGCGGCGCACGACGAATGATGCCATCGCTATCGGAAAAAATATTAATAAAGCCCCCCACTTTGGCGGCTTGTTGAAGAATAGGGATATTGCTGATGTAACCTGATGCATCTTTAATCGCAAGATGTTCTTTTTCTTCGGGTGTTAATTTAAACAGAGGTGGAGGCAAATGGTTTTGTGCTTGTGTGCGCGGTGAAAATCCAATGGCAAGCACAGACGAGATACGAGTGAGCGCATTTGCAAAAAGCATGTCTTCATCTAATGAGGGCTCTATTTTTTTGAGCGCCATGTCGAAAGAAGGAGTAAGTAAATTTTTTTCCTTTAATTCATTGGATATGGCGGTGGCGATATTGCGTTCTTTTTCTGGAAAAACAATATCAAATACGATGACCGCAGCACCTTGCTTGGCAAGTTGATTAACTAATTGTCCAATTTTGCCCCGCTCCCAAGGCCATCGTCCTTCTGCTTGTAAACTTTTATCATCAATATCAATAATGGCGACAGGGTTATCGCGAGAGACAGGTTTATTTAATGATTGCGTGCGGATTTGTAAGTCATAACCTAAATTTTCTAAGCGAACAATCAGTTGCCGTACATTTTGAGGTGGCCGGATTAATGCCCAGATCGCAAAAAAGATTAACAAAATTCCCAAAAAAATAGGAATGCGTTTACTCATGCTTAATCCTGAAATTGCGATAGTAAACTATCCAATTCCGCTAAGCTGCGATAATGAATGACCAGCTTACCTTTTCCTTTCGCATTGCATTGGATGGCAACACGCAATTTGAGCTGACGCGTTAAATCTTCTTGCAAATTCAGTAAATCAGGATTCAATGTTTTTTCTGAGGATTTTTTAATGGGAGATTGTAATTGGCGAACTAAATTTTCAGTTTCGCGCACAGAAAGACGACGAGCGATGGTCGTTTGACAAGCTTCCTTTTGCAAATTGTCAGGTAAAGCTAAAATAGCACGGGCATGACCCATTTCTAATTGACCAGCTTCTAACAGACGTTTGATTTCTTCGGGTAATGTAAGCAAGCGTAATAAATTAGTGACACTCGCACGCGATTTGCCAACGGCTTCAGCCAATTGTTGATGCGTCATGGCAAATTCATGGCTTAATCGTTGTAAAGCAATGGCTTCTTCAATGGGATTTAAATTTTCTCGCTGAATATTTTCAATCAACGCGATCGCCATGGCAGCTTCATCAGGGACGTGACGAATGATGACCGGCACTTCTGTCAAGCCAGCTAATTCAGCAGCTCGCCAACGTCTTTCACCTGCAATGATTTCATATTTGTCGCCGATGGGCCGCACAATGATGGGTTGTAAGATGCCTTGTGTTCGAATGGAATTCGCTAATTCTTCCAATGCTTGTGGTTGCATATCGCGACGTGGTTGATATTTTCCACGTTGAATGTGATTCAATGGCAGTTTCGATAGCGTATTTTCTGCGCGAGTCACTGCTTCGACCGCATTGTCAGTGATACTTTGCACATCGATATTGGTATATGAGAGCAAAGCATTTAATGATTTACCAAGACCACGTTTTTTTACCATAATGAAATCCTATATGACCTTCATCATCTTAATCAAACATCAGGAGAAATGGAATGTCATTGCCTCCCATTATACGGATTTTTTTTGCGATTGATCTGCCTTCCTCGATGAAGGATAAAATAGGCCATTTTATCAGTATCCTTAAAAAAAAATCCAAATCACATGCTATTCGTTGGACCAAACCAGAAAATTTACATATTACGCTGCAATTTTTAGCCGAAATGCAAACGGCAGATTTATCGCAGTTATCACATCATGTCCGCCAGCAACTGAGTGATTGGCAATGTCAATCCTCACTGGCATTGAGTCAGTTGCAGTTATTCCCTCATCCATTTCGTCCTCGAGTGATTGTCCTTGAGGTAAATCCACAAGAAGAATTGAGGCGATTATCACAAGCGATAGGTCGAGGGATGGTCGCTACGCATTATGCAACGGAAGATCGTCCTTTTCGTGCGCATTTGACATTAGGAAGGATTAAACATACTAATCACATCCATTTAAAATTTCTTTCTGAGCTAGAAGTTCCTAGCTTTGAAAAATTTGAAGTGAAAGAAGTGGTTTTGTTTCGCAGCGAACCGCAGCCAGAAGGATCGCATTATGTTGCCTTGGAAAGAATGGTGATTCATCCATGATAAGGTGTTAATTCAAATAAAGGTAAAATGGCATAAATATAGTCGAAAATATCCGCCTGAATTTTTTCATATTCTGTGGATTCTAATTCGACAGAAAAGAAATAGAGCTCAATGGGTAATCCATGATCGGTGGGATCTAATTCTTTAACAATAATACTCATATCAGGGTGTATTTTAGGGTGATGACGTAAGTAAACTTCTAAGTAAAAACGCAGCAAACTGAGATTCGTCACACAATGTTCATCAGCTTGAATGAGTTTGGCAATGGCCAGATCATTTTCGCTCAGCGTCATTCTTTTGACGTAATCTGACTGATGTTGTTTTAATAATGGAATTTGTGACAACCGTTCAATCAATGCACGTTCACAAAATTTAATGCTAATGGGATCTAAATAAAATGCGCGCTTAATACGGCGTCCGCCCGATTCAAGCATGCCTCGCCAATTTTTTACTCCATTATTAAGAATGGCATAACTGGGAATGGTGATAATCGTATTATCAAAATTACGCACTTTAATCGTGTTCAATGAAATATCCGTGATTTTTCCATTCGCACCGAACGCTGGGATTTCGATCCAATCACCAATGCGAACAATATCATTGGTGCTTAATTGAATACTGGTCACAAATCCTAAAATCGAATCACGAAAAATTAAAATTAAGACGGCCGTCATCGCACCCAAACCAGTTAAAAGGTACATGGGTGATTTATTCATCAGAATGGAAATAGAGAGAATAGTAGCAATGGAATAAAGAATAATTTTCGTTACTTGAAAATAACTTTTCAGCGAATAATGTCGCGCTAATTTTATGTGCTGAAATCGCATTTCAATACAGTTACAAATAGCAGAGAGTGTCAACGTACCTAAAAAAATCATGTAAATAGTGAGAAGCATTCTCACTAATTTAATCAGGGTTGTGATATAAGAGGCTTCTGCTAAGGAAATAAGATTAATGCTAGAGTAAATAATAATAGGCGGAATGAAATAACATAGGCGATGAAATAGATGGCAATGAAACGCCGATTCCAGCCAAGGCGAATGAAATTTGATTGATATTTTTTCAGCAAAGCGCAATACAAAAAAGCGACTCACATAAAACGCAATCATGCTGACTAACGCAATGCCAAGCAAAATGGCAAGTAATGTCAACAAGCTAGCTGTGTGATTTGCTGCGGTAATCACGCTTAAAGCTTGTTCTTGATGATGTAATGCCGTTTTTAATGCGGTCGGCATATTATCTATTTTTTGAACTAAGTTGTGATTGGGCACAGTAGTTTTAATCCTGTTCTCTCATCGTATTCTCTATGCATTGTACCAGATAAAGGAATAATCGAAATTTCTGCTGAAGGCCCAACGGTGGCATCCATGATATGACCGCCGACGACTTGGTATTCTTCTGTTCCAAGCGCTGCATGAATATGAATAAAACGTTTTCCTTCAACAAAAGCAATATTGCCATTCAGTGAAATTAATTCATACATGCCTTTGAATAATTTCGTTTGATATTGCTTCGTCTGTAGATTGTAATAAGCAACCGTTACGTCGTCTAAAGCCCCTAAACCGCTAATCGTAGCAGATTGCAAATTCATGGCATTGGCGCATCGTAAAATAGCTTCAAATAAGTTTTCACCTAATTTCAGTGCTAAAATAAATGGTTTTTCTGGGTTGGTTATTTTATGGCCTGAGTGGGAGTCAATCAGGGCGATGGGTGATAAAGTTGTGTTCATGAAAAAAGTCCTCTACGATTTCTTTGGCTTAGCATAGGGTCGTTCATATTTTAAAGTAGCGAGATAGCAATGACGAATATCAATGTTTTCCATGTCATCAAAGATCCAGTCCATGGCACGATGCAGTTTACCTCAACAGAAGACACGTGGGTTAAACCTTTTATTGATAGTCCACATTTTCAGCGTTTACGACATATTAAGCAACTAGGCATGGGCGATTTTATTTTTCCTGGTGCGGTGCATACGCGGTTTAACCATTGTTTAGGTTGTTGTTATACCGCGAGTCAAATTGCGCAAAAAATTGGATTAGCTGATGAAGAACGACAATTGGTTATGATTGCAGGTCTTTTGCATGATATTGGGCACGGTCCTTTTTCTCATGCTTTTGAAGGAATATTTGTTAATAAATTAATTCATCATGAAGATTGGACGCCTTATTTTCTCGCAGATTACGGCACGAAAGAATTTTTTCATCACTATAATCGTTTAAATCCTCGCTATCATCTCACGGAAGATAAATTTCGTGATATTGCCGAAATGATTATGCATAAACCCGTCACTAAAAGTGTATTAGCTGACATCGTGTCATCACAATTGGATGCGGATCGATTAGATTATTTGTTGCGTGATAGTCATTTTTGTGGGGTGAAATACGGTGAATTTGATTTTCGCTGGATGATTCATTGCATGGCGATTGTTGAAACGGAGGTAGGTGAGCGATTAGGTATCACGCATAAAGGGATTGGAGTGGTTGAGCATTATCTAATGGCTCGTCGGTTAATGACGCGAAATATTTATCATTCACAAAAAAAATTAGCGCTGGAATCATTATTGGTCCAATTATTGGCAAACTTAGCACAAAGTTTGGAATACCATCCCCCTTACGCGACTATTTGCCAAACACGCTTAGGACAATTTTTGATAGCCGCCAATCATTTGAATGTGGCAGCAGAATCGGCGCCGGTTGATCATCTCATGGAATATAAGCGTGATTTCATCGAGCAAAACTATGTGCGATATAAAGAATTATGTGATTACGATGTCTTCCAGCTCATCAAACAATTAGCTGAATTAAAGGACACGTTACCGGCAACGCAAATTGCGGTGCGCCTTCACTATCGTCAAATGCCAAAAATTTTGCGGTTAGATCATTTGAATTTGCAAAGTGTGGATGAGTGTTTGCAAGAATTTAAAGCAACACATCGACATGATTTTCAAGACTGGCAACTGATGCTCATTAAAACACCACATCGATCTTATAGCAAAGCAGATGATCCAATTTTAGTGGTCAATGAGCAAGGAATGATCCGTCCTATTGGGGATTTTTCTTTCATGATTAATGCGATTTCCGATAAACTAGAGCACACAGCTTTTCTCTCAATTGATCATATGATCGCAGAAGATAAACGCGTTATTGCACTCATGAAACGTTTGCAAGTGGTACCCGCTGTTTAAAAATAAAGGGGATGGTTAATGGGTCTTCAGATTGTGATTTTGGCCGCAGGTCGTGGTAAGCGCATGCACTCAACGCATCCCAAAGTGTTGCATTCGCTAGCGGGCCAACCGTTGCTCGAACATGTGATTCGAACTTCTTTGCAATTATCGCCTGATATTCCGCCGATTATTGTGCATGGTCATCAAGGTCAGCGGCTTTATGATGCTTTATCTCATTACGATGTGAAATGGATAGAACAGCAAGAACAACGTGGCACAGGGCATGCTTTATTACAAGCATTGCCACTCATGGCAGAAGACGATCAAGTATTAGTGTTATATGGCGATGTGCCTTTAATTGCAGCCGAAACACTCAATCAATTAATGAAGACGACGCCTTCGCATGGATTGGGTTTGCTGACAGCCTATTTAAATAATCCCAAGGGTTATGGCCGTATTAAGCGACAAGTCTCGGGAAAAATTATCGGCATTGTTGAAGAAAAAGATGCGACAGAAGAAGAGCGACAAGGCAAAGAAGTGAATTCAGGTATTTATTTTTTGCCTGCACGCTACTTAAAGAAATGGTTGCCCACATTGAAAAATCAAAATGCACAACAAGAATATTATTTGACAGATATTATTTCGTTCGCTGTTCAAGAAAATATTCCCATTCACGCGGTGCATCCGTTGGTGCCGGAAGAAATATTGGGCGTGAATGACCGTTTACAGCTAATGGCGTTAGAACGTTTTTATCAGCAAAAACAAGCTGAAAAATGGATGCAACAAGGTGTGACCATTGCCGATTCAGCACGTTTTGATGTGCGAGGTGACGTGCAGATAGGTCGCGATGTTTTTATTGATATCAATGTCATTTTAGAAGGACGGGTTGAGGTGGGTGATGATTGTGTCATTGGCCCGAACGTGATTTTACGCAATACAAAATTAAGCCACCATGTCGAAGTGAAAGCAAATAGCGTGATTGATGGCGCTGAAATTGGAGCGCATGCCATCATCGGTCCTTTTGCGCGTCTTCGTCCTGGGACGATCTTGGCAGAAGACGCTCACATTGGTAATTTTGTTGAAATTAAAAATAGCCAAATCGGCCAAAAAACTAAAATCAATCACCTTAGTTATGTTGGTGATAGCCAGGTGGGGAAAGCGGTGAATGTGGGTGCTGGCACGATTACTTGCAATTATGATGGGGTTAATAAACATCAAACAGTGATTGGTGACCGTGTTCAAATTGGTTCGGACTCTACGTTAGTCGCCCCCATCGTTATTCACGATGATGTTTATATTGCTGCTGCAACGACTTTGCGTAGCGATGTCCCGAAAGGTGTGTTGGCCTACAATCCACGGCAGGAAAAGTATCAAGAAGGTTGGGTGAAGAAAAAAAGCGAGAAGGCAAAGAAGGCGTGAGAAAGTGTCGATTGTGCTACAATCTTTCGTTTAATTTGATAATTATTTAATCATTGAGGGTTCAGTGATATGTGCGGTATTCTTGGAGCGGTGGCGAAACGCCCGATTGCTAAATTGTTAATCGATGGATTAAAGAAGTTAGAGTATCGAGGTTATGATTCAGCAGGTATTGCCGTTGTGGATGCCGAGCGTCAGCTGAAGCGCTTGCGTGTTGCCGGTAAAGTGCGAGAGTTAGAAAATGTATTTCGTGCTGAGCCACTTTATGCCCAAATGGGTATTGCGCATACGCGTTGGGCAACGCATGGTGTGCCTTCAGAACAAAATGCGCATCCGTTTATTTCGCATGAAAAAATTGCCTTAGTGCATAATGGCATTATCGAAAATCATGTGGATTTGCGCGAGAAGTTATTGCGTGAAGGTTACCAATTTGTTTCAGAAACAGATACTGAAACGGCTGTTCATCTTATTCATTATCATTTTACGCAAACCAATGATTTTTTATTAGCGGTACGCTCAGCTGTTAACGAATTAAAAGGTGCCTACGCATTAGGAATTTTCTCGACAGATTTTCCGCAACGCGTGATTGGTGTGCGACAAGGTGCGCCATTGGTTGTTGGAAAAGGTCAGGAAGAAAATTTTATTGCATCTGATCCGCTGGCTTTATTATCCACGACGCAACAATTTATTTATTTAGAAGATGATGATATTGCAGATGTGACATTGAATTCGATTCATATTTACGATAAGCAGGGTCGATCAGTCGAACGTGAAATGCATACCTTGTCTTTAGAAGAGAATAAAATAGATCGGGGCGAGTATCGCCATTTCATGAAAAAAGAAATCATGGAGCAACCGCAAGCCATGACGGCTTGTTTAGAAGGTCGCATTACCACAGAACATGTTTTACCCGGTATTTTTGGTCCGCAAGCCGCATCTGTTTTTTCTCAAGTGAAACATATCCAACTGGTTGCTTGTGGTACAAGTTATCATGCCGCTATGGTTGCGCGTTATTGGTTGGAAGCGCTGACGCATCTTCCCTGCTCGGTAGAAGTAGCGAGTGAATTTCGTTATCGAGAAATGCCACAACCGCAAAACAGTTTGTTTGTAACGTTATCGCAATCGGGTGAAACAGCCGATAGTTTGGCTGCTTTGCGATTAGCAAAAAAAATGGGGTATTTGAGTACATTAGTGATTTGCAACGTGCCTGATAGCACGATGATACGTGAAGCCGATTTGCATTTTTTAACACGCGCAGGAATTGAAATTGGCGTTGCATCGACCAAAGCATTTGTAACACAATTGACAGCACTTTATTTATTAGTTTTGACATTAAGACATTCATTGCAAATAAAAACAAACGATGAAATAAATTTAATGAATGCGCTGCATCAATTGCCTACCCTTCTTTCCGATGTTTTACAACAAGATTGTTCGCTGGCTAGTTGGGCAAAGGCATTGATTAATAAAGAGCATGCTATTTTTATCGGTCGCGGTATGTTGTATCCCATCGCACTGGAAGGTGCATTAAAAATGAAAGAAATTTCTTATATTCACGCAGAAGGTTATCCGGCGGGTGAATTAAAACACGGACCCCTTGCGTTAGTTGACAATGCCATGCCCGTGATTGCAGCGCTGCCCAGTGATCATTTGTTCGATAAAACGCTGTCTAATTTACAAGAAGTGCATGCGCGCGGCGGTCAATTATATATCTTAACTGATCAGAAAAATTTAAATCAGCAAGAAGCTTTTTCAAATGCCCGTATTGTGGTTATGCCGAAAACGCATCCGTTTTTGAATCCTATTTTGTACACGATTCCTTTGCAATTACTCGCGTATCATGTTGCCGTGTTGAAGGGAACGGATGTTGATCAACCCCGCAATTTAGCAAAATCAGTGACGGTCGAGTGAGGTTGTCTATCTATTGTTGTAGAAGGGTTATTAATTGAGGTCCACTGTAAATAAATCCGGTATAAATTTGTATTAACGAAGCGCCCGCCTTTAATTTTTCTTGCGCAGATGTTTTATCCATGACACCACCTGAAGCGATGATGGGGATTTTATTTTTTAGCATGGTATGAAGTTCGCGAATGATGAAAGTACTGCGTGATTGTAATGGCTGGCCGCTTAATCCACCTGCTTCATTGCAATGAGGCGAATCCTCAACACCTTCACGTTCAATCGTTGTATTGGTTGCAATGATGCCATCAATTTGTTGTTGTAATAAAACATCCGCTAATTCATGTAATGCCGATAAAGTTAAATCAGGCGATATTTTAACGATCAGGGGAATATATTTTTGATTTAATTGCGCAAATTTTTTTTGTTCTTGTTTTAATTCATTTAATAGTGCTGATAATAAATCAGCTTGTTGCAATTCTCTTAATCCGGGAGTATTGGGTGAGGAAATATTGATGGTCATATAGCTTGCAAATTTAGCTAATGTGCGAAAACCAATGAGGTAATCATCAATGGCACGATCTAAAGGTGTTTCTTTGTTTTTTCCAATATTAATACCCAGAATGCCGCGATAATTCATTTTTTCTAATTTTTGCGAGACATAGTCGACGACTTTGTTATTAAATCCCATGCGATTGATTAAATCATTGTGATTTGTTAATCTAAATAAACGCGGGCGAGGATTCCCCCATTGTGGTCGGGGAGTTACTGTTCCTATTTCAATAAATCCAAAACCGAGTGCAGCTAACGCATCGACATACTCGGCATTTTTATCTAATCCTGCAGCGAGCCCGACCGGGTTAGGAAAAGTGAGGCCCAATAATTCGCGCGGATTAGATGCCGTGTGAAAGAGACGGGACAATAATCCGCAGCGATAAGCGTACTGCAAGGCTTTCAAAGCGATGGTATGCGAGTATTCCGGATCTAATTGAAATAACATTTTCCTGATTAGTCGATAGAACATGCTATGTCCTTATTGATGAATACCCGCATTTTTTATTTTATTTCATTAAAGATTGCATGGCCATGGATCGTGATTGCATGGCAGTTAATAAACTCGCATAACCCCACGTTAAATTTTTTGCGCTGACAGGCATTTTACTTGTGCGATCAAGTTGTTCTGCAAAATGATTGCAGCTCGTGCTTGTTTCACAAGTGCCATATTGCCTGATATTTTTTAAAATGCGATCACCTTCCAAGATCAAGCTATTAGTAATTTGATGAAAGCGTTCCGGATTTTCTGATAACAAAATCACTTCTTCTCCCTCTACTAAATGCGGATTGATTTGTTGATAGAAAAGTAAATTATACGGAGTGATGGTGATTTTTCCTTGCTTTAATAAACTCTGTGCTAACAGATAATAATATTGTGCTAAAGCGCTGGTGGTTAAGATCCAGGGATTACCATAAATAAATTGATTGCCATCGTAAATATCGTTGGGATAGCGTCCTAACAGGGGTGGTAATTGTGGATGATCAATGTTAATACGATATAAGCCAGAAAATGCATTGCGAATAAAATAAATGGAACTGGTGACTCTATCATTGCTGACTGCAAAAAAATCATTCGGATTATCTAGATTGCCGTGTATCACCCCTAAAATAATGGAGGTATCAATGCCGCCACCTTTGAAATATTGTTGATTGATGGTTTCAGTTAAATAACCACGGCTTGTATTCCAATGTTTTTTGAGTGAAGCCGTTAATTGAGTTGCTGTGTCCAAATATAAATTTGCACGTTCATTATCATTAAATTTTTTAAATAAAGCGGCGCCGTCGATACAACTTTTGCGTTGCACCATTTTTGTAAAGAAATGATCGGGATCATTCACTTCTTCCCATAAATCAAAATTAGTATTTTTCCAATGAGAAGTCACATAATCTAAATCTAATGCAATCATCGGGAGCAAAATGGTTTGTACCAATTTATTGTCACCTTCTTGTAAGAAGATAGAAGCTATTTCGATGAGAGTATCTGCCCGTAACGCGGGGCCATCATTTTGTGGCCGTCCCCATTTACCTTCCCAAATGGTGCCATCAATATTAAATTTTGGTTGACCCAATGTTTCCCCTTCGTGGGATATTTGTTTCTGCGCTTTTTGTTCGAAATAAATGTAATTCATCAAATAAGGTTTGAGACGTGCTTTTTCAGAGGCGGGGGATTGTTCGTAAAGTGTTGCCACTTCTTTCATTGAAAGAGCCGCATCTCGTGTCCAATGAAATTGATAATCTTGGCTGAATTCTTTTTCTCGATTAGTCGGCGAAGCAAGAACAGCACCAGGAATGGATCGGATAATTCGACCATCACTTTCTTTTACCACAACACGTTCATCTGTGGTGATATTGTTAAACAAATATTGTTTGATTGATTCCATGTCTGTTTCTGAAAAGGGGTTGTTTGTCGTCGGAAAAATACGATCTGCAATGGACAATGTCACCATGCTAATGAACAAGATGATGAATGAAAATAAAAACGAAATTTTTTTTAAACGCAACATACTATTTTTCTCCTAATTAAATACACTTAATCAATCAGCAGTGTTTTTGCTCCCTTTCCTGGTTCTTCGCAAACTAATCGTGGTAGTAAGTAACCAGGAAGCTGTTCGCTTAACATACGATATAATTTTTTTGCTTGAGCGAGGTCAAGATCAAAATGTGCAGCTCCTTGAATTTTGTCGAGTACATGTAAATAATATGGCAACACGCCCGCTGAAAATAATTTTTCGCTTAATAAAGTTAATGTATGAATATCATCATTGATACTTTTTAGTAAGACACTTTGATTGAGCAAAGTCATTTTTGTTTTTTGCAATTTTTTTAATGCTAGTGTTACTTCATCATTGATTTCTTGAGGGTGATTTGCATGGATCACCATAATTAAATCTAATTTACAATGATTGATCCATTCGATGAATGTGGAGGTGATGCGTTCAGGTAATACCACCGGTAATCGAGTGTGAATACGTAAGCGTTTTAGGTGAGGAATCAGGGTGAGCGGTTCTGTTAGTTGTTCTAATAATTTATCGCTGACTGTCAGCGGATCTCCGCCACTTAAAATAACTTCATTAATAGAAGTATCTTGTTGAATATAGTCGATGATTTTCCCCCAGCCTTTTGTGCCAGTCTTGTTGTCTGCATAAGGAAAATGTCGTCGAAAACAATAACGACAATGAATAGCGCAATGGCTGGTGAGTGTAACTAATACACGGCTACGATATTTATGCAATAAGCCAGGCAAGGGATTTGCTTGTTTTTCATGAAGAGGATCTTCATGAAAATCAGGAAAGATAGTTAATTCAACACCTAATGGGAGAACTTGTTTTAAAAGGGGATCTTGCCAATTCCCTTTCTGCATACGTTTTACAAAGCCGCGTGGCACTTTTAAAGCGAATGATTGAGTGGCCGCCATGGTTTGATCGAGTGAGTCCGGATTTAATTCTAATAAGGTAAATAGTTCGGCTGGATCCGTAATGACATCCGATAAAGCAACTTGCCAGGCCGATTTTTCTTTATATTCAAGTGAGTTGGGCAACATAGGCATTTTGTAAGTTCTTGATAACGTATTAAAAATAAGCTTGCTAAGAAAACTTGCTATAATCGTTGATGAAGGCCTAATAGTCAAACAATGGAATAGCCAAACAAAGGAGTGCTTCTCGTGTTTGATGCCGACCACCCTATTACACGGAGCGATGAGGATTGTTTAAACCGTACTCAATTCGCTAACTACTTGGCGCGTTGTATGCTCGACCATCATGAACCAGAAAGCCTAGTGGTTGGTTTATATGGTGGTTGGGGTGTGGGGAAAACATCCGTGATCAATTTAGTCAGAGCAGAATTGGATTTTGCTGCGACCAATATGGAAGATGAAGATAAACCGATTATTTTAAATTTTAGCCCTTGGAGTTATTCAGGCCAGAAGCAATTAATTTATAGTTTCTTTCGTCGATTATCTTCTGTGTTACGTGATTCGCCATATTTTAAAAATGTAGAGCGTGATCGAATTATTTATTTGTTAGAACTCTATGTTTCTTTCTTCACACAAAAATCGATTCCCAAATCTTTGCAGCGGCCACGTTCATTACTTGAAAAATTGACGTCATCGGGGTATGAAGAAAATTATGCGTGGGAGTCGGGTCGCGATCTTACGTTAGTGAAAGCAGAACTAAATGAATTATTGCGTAAGCAACATCATAAAATCATTATCATTATTGATAATATTTCTCGGTTATATGAGAACGAGATTAAGCAAATTTTCCAGATTGTGAAGTCAATGGGTGATTACGCTAATACGATTTATTTGCTAGCTTTTGATAAAGAACAGGTTGTGAATAGCATCAATAAAACAGATGGGGGTGGTGGAGAAGAATTCATTGAGAAAATTGTGCAATTGCCTTTTGCAATTCCCCCTATTCATCAAGCGGATCTTGAAATGATTTTTGCGCGTCGTGTAAATGATGTTATTAAGACGGTACCCAAGGAAGCATGGAATACAGAATATTGGGCCGAAATTTATTACACCACGATTAAATTCTTTTTCAAGAATTGTCGTGACATCACACGTTATGTGAATACGCTGAGTTTTGGTTATTCGCGTTTTCGCGACTTGGTAAACCCGGTTGATTTTTTTGCATTAACAGCAATTGAGGTTTTTTCACCCAATGTATATTTTGGCATTCAAGAAAATAAAGATTTATTTACTGATTTGCTTGATCATGTCTATGTTTTAAATCAAGAGCAAATGAAACGCGATAAACAACGTTGCGATGAAATATTGGCGCGTAATGATCGTCTTTCATCAGAATTATTGCTCGAGCTCATTATTCATTTATTTCCGCGTATTAGAAAAATTTATCGACCTCAGGACGTATTTTATCACTCGGATGCCATTGCGCGAAAATTGCGACGTATTTGTAGTCCTGATTTGTTTGATATTTATTTCCGTTTGTCAATGCAGCTTGGGCAAGTTCCTACTTCTGAATTTGAAACTATTTTAAATATTGCATCTGATCCTATTGAATTTGATCATGCTTTAGCTCGATTAAATCAAGACGAACGTATCGTTAAGTTTTTAGATAAGCTAGATCACCCACCCGTGCTGCAAACAATTCCGTGCAAGCATATACAAGCGATTGTGAATGCGTTATTGGACAACGGTGATTTATTTCCGCAAGGAACCAACACGTTGCTGAGTCTTGATACACCGATGCGTATTCATCGTATTGTGCATGGTTTGTTGCGTCGATTTGATAAAGCGGAAGATCGATTTGTTATTTTGCAAAATGCAATTGCTTCCACTAATAAAAGTCTTTATATCATGGTGCATGAACTTCAAGAGCAAGGTAGAGAACATTTCGAAGAGTCGGATACTTATTTACCTTTAGAATTTCGTGATTTACTGCCAGAGCAATTAGCGTCATTGCATAAATTGGTTGTGAGTCGTATTGAAAATTGGGCTGCGAATAATAGTTTGGTTGATCACCCTCGTCTTTTATCGATTTTGCATGCATGGCAAGATTGGGGAAATGAAAGCGATTGCAAGCGGTATGTTGAAAAAATAATTGCAACAGATCGAGGGCTCATTGCTTTTTTAACGGCTGTATTGGATTATCCCATCACGCAAGCGATGACTAAGTACGAGAAAAAAGCATCGTGGGAAAAATATATTCAAGAATTTGAGATTTTTGTTCCTATTCGTCATTTAGAAGGGCATGCGAAAGCATTATTTGAAGACGGCTATTTTGAGAAATTGCGTGAACGCGAGCAATTAGGTCTCATGATTTTTCTTGATCTAATCAATGTACCAACAAATAAAATTATTCCAAACACCACGGTATAGCCTGGGTTTTCCGAAAGAGTGACTCGCTCATTCATAGAGGCGACTTGTCGCCTCTATGAATTGAATAAAATGTTTAATTGAAATTAGCGACGATACTAAAGAATTCGCGCGGGCGACGTCCATCACCAATCAATTCTTCAGCAGCGACTTGTTTGGTTAATGTTTGCGTCCACATGAAATTTCCTGAGACATACTTGGTCAAGTAGAATCGTACACCGATGCCTGTTGAGGTTCCGCTGGATTTTCGAGGTGTGCCACCGACAAACTTATAATTCCAGACAATACCAGCATCGTAAAAGGTATAGAATTGTAAATTTTGGATGAACAATTTTTCGAGAGCGAGATCGTAACGTAATTCTAAACTAGCTGATACACCCCGATCGCCAATTAATTCCGCGACATCATAACCGCGCCCTACTTGACTGCCTCCAAAGGTAAATTGTTCTGAAGCAAGGACAGGTCCAAATGCCCATTGACCTTGGAAGATCCCGTATAATGTCCAAGGACCCTTGATAATTTGTACGCGACTAACTTGAGCGGCAATTTTGCTATAAACACCATTTGCACCTGGACGCGATGTTTGGGCCGTGACACTGGAATTGGAAGTGTAACCCCAAATGGGCAAGCCTTGACGAAAATCGCCATTTAACATATTAGAGCCATACCAGCGATCTGCAAAATTATAGGTAGCGCCAATATCGATGTTGCGCAAGTGATCGCTATAGAGAGGGGCATCTAATGCCGTCACCCATGAATCTGTTGCATTAAATCCTGTTCGTAACGTTAGGCTACTACTGCGACTACGAATAAGGGGATAAAAAATAGTGGTATAAAAGTTTGCATTGATACCATCGACTTGTGTCGGTTGTAAGACAAATAAGGGATGGGTATGGACACGCGTTGCACCGATCAAGCCACGGGTACCATTACTATCGATGGCGCCATTGTAATTCACATCATTGTAAGACAACTCACCGCCTTTGGGCGTTTTTGTGATGGTATATTGCAAAGCATCACCGGATGTCAGTAAAGAATTAAAGCCGACATTCGCCATCATTTGTTGCGGGCCGATGTAGCGAGTGCCGTAATCGTCATAAGAGAAATAACCTGTTACAGGATGATTTTCTGTAACGAGCGTCACATCCGCTGCGCCACTTTCAGTTTTTGATGGAGATAAAACAGCGCGTACATTCGTGCCAGGAATTTCATTCGCTAAAACTAAATATTTTTCCATGCGGCTGATTTGTAATGGGCGACATTGTTTTATTTTTTGACCGAATCCCAATACCAAGCACTTGGCTTTCCCTGGTTTGCCAGAAACATCGACATGATCGATATAACCTTCGATGATTTGAATGCGAACAACGCCGCCTTTAACATGTTGAGGTGGCAAAATGGCGCGTGAAAGAATAAAGCCATTATTCCGATAAAAATTAGTAATATCTTGTGTGATACTAAATAATTTGCCGACAGAAATGGTTTGATGCATTTTGTCTCTATAAATTTTTTCTAATTGTGCCGTTGAGTAAATGGTATTGCCTTCTAAAATAACGCCATTCAATTTAAAGGTGATTTTTTCCGCTTGTGCGCCAAAAGGCGTTGCTTTGGGTTTCTCAGGAGAGACGACGGGCGGTAAAACTTGCGTGGGCGTGGGTGTTTCTTCAGAAATAGCTTTACGCACATTTTCTGGCATCACGGCGCCAGGGAATGAAGTGAGTTCAGCGGCAAAAGTTGATTCAGCTAACAAAAGGGCAGCAATTCCCAGTAATTTCCGTCTCATGAAATAGATTCCTTCTTTATCTTTTAATGTTTGGTTGATGATCGTAGACACCAAACAGTTATTCCGTGAAGTATCTCAAAAACGACAAACGGTGTCATCTAGGAGATTGAGATGGATCTAAGCATCAGCATGCGAGAAGAAGGTTATCTTTTATTCTTCAAATAACTGGCGATTAATACTTTTGTCCCAATTTGGCTAAAGCGCACTTTTACTTTAGCTTCCTCACCACTTCCCTCTACATCTAATACAATGCCGTCACCAAAAATAAGATGATGTACTTCTTGTCCAATGCAGAATTTAGCAGATGATTCTGCTTTTGTAGAAGACAAGGTGGATGAGGGAGACGGTACTCGCGATACCTTTGTGCGGAACTGTACTTCATCCATGAGTTCGGTAGGAATTTCGCGTAGAAAGCGGGAAGGTCGATGATACGCTTCTTTTCCGTGTAGACGTCGCACTTCTGCATAAGTCATAAAAAGTTTACGCATGGCACGTGTCATGCCAACATAGCAAAGTCTGCGTTCTTCCTCGATTGCTTTCGGGTCATTCATCGATAAAGCGTGTGGAAATAAACTTTCTTCACAGCCCGCTAAAAAAACCACAGGAAATTCTAATCCTTTTGCTGAATGTAATGTCATGAGTTGCACGCTATTTTCTGCCGTATCTGTTTGTTCTGTACTAGATTCTAATGCGGCATAAGCAAGAAAAGCAGTGAGAGGAGACAGGGTGTCAGGCACACTTTCTTGTGTAAATTGATAAGCCGCATTGATTAATTCTTCTAAGTTTTCAAGACGTGTTAATTTCTTTTCACTTTTTTCATTGCGATAATGATTCATCAAACCACTGGCGCTCAACATGTGTTCAACTTGTTGATGCAATGGAAGCGTTAATGTGCGTTCGGCGATGCTATTGATCATATTCACAAATGAAAGTAAAACGGTGGCAGCGCGTGTAGAGAAAAAATTCTGCTGTAATAATGTTTCCAATGCTTGCCACAAAGTCGATCCTGACGTTCTTGCTTGTTCGCGAATAGCGACTAATGTTTTATTACCAATGCCACGTGTTGGGGTGTTGATGATACGTTCAAATGCAGGATCATCTGCGCGATTTGCGATGAGACGTAAATAAGCCAGCGCATCTTTAATTTCCTGTCGATCAAAATAACGCAATCCGCCATAAACACGATAATGAATACCAAACTGCATGAGGGCTTCTTCAATCACACGTGATTGTGCATTTGATCGGTAAAGCACTGCTATTTCTCGCAAGGTATATTCGCTTTGCTGTAATTCGCGTATCCGATTCGCGATAAAAAAAGCTTCATCTGTTTCGTTAAATGCAGCATAAATGCGAATGCGATCGCCCTGTTGTCCTTCGGTCCATAAATTTTTTCCCAATCGCCCGGTGTTTTTTGAAATTAAAGCATTTGCTGCTTTCAGAATGGTGCCTGTCGAGCGGTAATTTTGTTCTAAGCGAATGACGTTGGCGGTGGGAAAATCTTTGGAAAAGCGTTGAATATTTTCAACACGAGCACCGCGCCATCCGTAAATGGATTGGTCATCATCTCCGACGATCATGATGGCACATTCATCACCGGCCAATAATTTTAGCCAAGCATATTGTAACGTATTTGTATCTTGAAATTCGTCGACTAATAAACAACGAAAACGTTGTTGATAATGAGCGCGCAAATCAGCATGGGTGTGAAGTAATTGATAGGTTTTTAATAATAAATCAGCAAAATCAATGACCCCTGCTGTGTGACAAGCTTGGTGGTACGCTTGCCAAATTTTTATAAAAGTCTGTGCTGCCAAATCATGTGCTTGTGCTTGATGAACGTCACGACCTTCTTCTTTTTGTGAATTGATAAACCATTGTGCTTCTTTGGGTGGAAAACGATCTTCATCTAAGTTGAGTGATTGAATGGTGCGTCGAATTAAACGATATTGATCATCGGCATCTAGAATTTGAAAAGATTGAGGAAGATTCGCTTCTTGCCAATGAGCGCGCAATAGCCGATGGGATAATCCATGAAAAGTACCTATCCACATGGTTTGGGTGGAGAGGGATAATATTTTTTCAACACGTGCGCGCATTTCGTTCGCTGCTTTATTTGTGAAGGTCACGGCAAGCAAATTGAAGGGCGAAATATGTTCATTTTGAACGAGCCATGCAATGCGATGCGTGAGGACACGAGTTTTACCACTACCTGCACCGGCTAAGATGAGTTGGTGGCCTAATGGTGCGCTCACTGCTTGTTGCTGTGCTTCATTTAAAGAATTCAGTATCATGTCCAGTTTCATCATCCTTATTTTGTGTCATTAAGTTCAAGGGTAACCCCAATGTCATCGCATTATCAAAAAGCGTATTTTCTGTTAAGTGTAGCAAATGTCAAACAATTGCCGCCTGATGAAGGGAGAGAAGTGGCGATTGTGGGGCGATCGAATGCAGGCAAATCCAGTGTATTGAATTGCTTAACACGCAATAAAAAATTGGCGCGAGTGAGTAAAACACCAGGTCGCACACAACATGTAAATATATTTGTGCTAGATGAAACCCGTCGTATTGCAGATTTGCCAGGGTATGGTTATGCCAATGCAGCACCTTCTGCTAAGCGACAATGGCAAAAGACGGTTGATGCTTATCTTCGAGAGCGGGAATCGCTGAAGGGATTATTGCTGGTAATGGATATTCGTCATCCATTGAAAGCGTTAGATATACAATTAATCGAGTATTGTCATCATCGAGCTTTGCCAGTGCATATTATTCTAAATAAAGCTGATAAATTAAGCCGCGCGGCTGCCGATAAAACATTACGAGAAGTGAGAGCTGCTTTGACGGATTTTCATAATTCTGTTACTTTGCAAACCTTCTCTGCGCTCAAACGGGCTGGAATGAAAGAACTCCATTTGTTTTTGGACAAATGGTACGATTATTGAACGGGCTATTTAAGGGATGCTTATTATGACGAAAAAAAATGAAAGCATGACAGAAAAAGATCCTATCATACCTCACCATGTTAGCTTGCCAGAAATTACAATTAAGGTGTTGGTGTTAGGATTTATTTTGACAGTCGTCCTAGCTGCTGCGAATGCATTTTTAGGATTGAAAGTCGGGGTTACTGTTTCTGCTTCGATTCCAGCGGCTGTCATTTCAATGGGCGTGCTTCGTTTCTTTAAAAATTCAAATATTTTAGAAAATAACATGGTGCAAATCATGGCTTCTGTTGGCGAAGCGTTAACAGCAGGTATTGCCTTTATTTTGCCAGCACTGATTATTTTGCATGTGTGGGAGCGATTTGATTATTGGCAGACGGTGATTACCAGCTTGCTAGGAGGCTGTTTAGGGGTGTTATTTACGATCCCTTTGCGTCGTGCTTTATTGCAAGATAAGGCTCTGCGTTATCCTGAAGCAGTTGCTATTGGGAACGTGTTGAAGGCGAGTGCTAGTCGTGAAGACGGTGACCTACGTTCGTTGGTGGTGGGTGGTATCGTCGGTGGTTTAATCAGTCTATTTCAATCAGGCTTCCAAATTCTCACTGATACATTTCAATGCTGGGTAAAAGCAGAGAAGACAATTTTTGGTTTTGGTTTGGGCTTATCGCCGGCTTTAATCGCGGCAGGTTATATTGTTGGCGTGAATGTAGCGTTGAGTTTATTGGTCGGTATTTTTATCGGTTGGATAGCGGGTGTGCCGGTTTTAAGTTGGGTGTATGGCTTGCCTAGCGAAGGAACTGCGAATCAAATGGCCATGTCAATTTGGAGTTCTTATATCCGATACATGGGCGTGGGGACGATGTTGGTGGGAGGATTGTGGACTTTATGCACTTTGTTTAAGCCGGTTGTGCGTAGTATGGCCATGTCATTTGCAGCGGTGAAACAAATTCGGTTGGGAGAACATACGGAAAGTGTGCGAACCGAACGCGATATTCCTATTCATTACGTCTTTATCGCTTCCTTTATTTTATTAATTCCCATTTTTTTCTTAATTGCTTTTGCGGTCATTCCGAGAGGATTCTCCCTTTCGCCTGAATTTCGTTATTTTATTTCTGGTTTCAGTACGCTTTATATTTTAATAGGCGGTTTTGCTTTTTGTTCGATTATGGCTTATTTTGCCGGATTAATTGGGTCAACGAATAGTCCCGTTTCTGGTTTATTAGTCTCTGCTTTATTGATCATTTGTCTCGCTTTCATGGCTTTTTTTAGTTTGACCAACATGAGTGCTGAAACACAAAAAATGGTGGGCTCGGTAGCTGCGATTGGTTGTATGGTCGTGATCGCTGCTGCGTTATCGATTTCAAATGATACGATGCAAGATTTAAAAGTTGGGCAAATTGTTGGCGCTACACCCTGGAAACAACAGGTCATGTTATTTATTGGCGTCATCGTTTCTTCTTTTGTGATCCCCCCCATTTTGCAATTGTTATACGATGCCTACGGGATTGGCGGTGTGTTTCCTCGTCCGGGAATGAATCCCGCGCAAATGTTAGCGGCGCCGCAAGCAGGGTTAATGGCAACCGTTGCTGCCGGTGCTTTTAGTCATACATTGCAGTGGGGAATGATTGGAACGGGTGCGGTGATTGCGGTGATTTGTGTGGTGATCGATGAATTTGTGAAAAAACATTACGGGACACGATTACCTGTCCTGGCAGTGGGTTTGGGTATTTATCTTCCCTTAGATAGTTCAGTGCCTGTGGTGATTGGCGGATTTCTTGCTTACTTAGTCAATTATCGCCTTGATCATCTTTATCGTCGTGGTCAACCAGAAGTTGAAGCAAAACTCAATGCACATCGCCATCGAGGATTATTGCTTTCTTGCGGCATTGTGGCAGGCGCTTCGTTAATGGGCGTGTTTCTCGCCATTCCTTTTGCAATCAAGCAAAGTTCAGATGCATTACGAATGATGCCTGATAACTTGATGCCTTTTGCAGGATTGCTGAGCATTTTAGTGACTTTCATTTTATGTGCTTGGATTTATCGATCGGTGCTAAAAAAGGCTTAAGTGAGACATTTCTCTAACGATTGAAAAAAGGTAATTTGACCAATTTAAAGTACGATCTTAAATTGGTCAAATGTGCATGCTGATGGGCGCTATCCTACTTGCAATTTCACTACCGTTCGACATCCTCTTGGCAATTTGTGTCCTCGATGTGCGCGTTCTCCCCTAAAATTTTGCCAGTCTTTTGGTTTCAGTGTGAAAGGTTTGTTGTCGCTTAAAATAATGAGCGATTGATTTTCATTGAGAACAGCCATATCTTTCACAAATTCTTCGCGGATCGCTAATTTAGGATTGGGTATGCTGATTAATTTATTTCCCTTTCCTTTTGCAAGTTGTGGTAATTCAGTTAAAGGAAAGACAAGCAAGTGCCCGATGTTAGAAACAATGGCAAGATAATGTTGTTCAATGCTCGGCACCCATTTGGGCATTAATGATTTTGAATGATTGGGTAACGATAACGCGATTTTTCCTGCGCGATTTTTACCGATCAAATCTTCAAGCTTAACGATGAATCCATATCCAGCATCAGACGCTAAGACATACAATTGCTCAGGGTCACCTAACATCGCACCAATAAATTCTGCGCCCGGTGGCGGATTTAACTTGCCTGTTAAGGGTTCGCCTTGTCCGCGAGCAGAAGGCAACGTGTGCGCGGGTAGAGAATAAGCACGTCCTGTCGAATCTAAAAAGACAGCCGTTTGATTGCTGCGACCGATGGCCGACATTAGAAATTCATCGCCTGCTTTGTAATTCAAGGTGGTTGGATCAATTTCGTGGCCTTTTGCAGAGCGTATCCATCCTTTACTAGATAAAATAATGGTGATGGATTCGGTTGGTAAGATTTCAGTTTCTTTCATTGCTTGCGCTTCTTTGCGCGCAACAAGAGGTGATTTGCGTTTATCACCAAATTTCTTCATATCTGTTAATAATTCTTCTCGAATTAATTTTTTTAACCGCGCAGAGGATGCTAATGTTTTTTCAATGGATTCTTTTTCATTAGATAAGCCTTCTTGTTCCTTGCGAATTTGCATTTCTTCAAGACGTGCCAAGTGTCGTAATTTTGTATCAAGAATGGCATCAACTTGTTCTTCGCTTAATTTAAATCGTTTCATCAATATTAATTTGGGTTCATCTTCTTTTCGAATGATGCGAATAATTTCATCCAAATTTAAATAAACAATGATTAAGCCTTCTAAAATATGTAATCGACGATTGATGACATCTAACCGATATTGCAAGCGCCGCGTAACGGTAGCGAGCCGATAAGTGAGCCATTCATTGAGAATTTGAACGATACCTTTAACCTGTGGTCGTCCATTCAAGCCAATCATGTTGAGATTAACGCGATAACTACGCTCAAGATCCGTTGTTGCAAACAAATGATCCATTAATGCTTCAATATCGATGCGATTAGAGCGCGGAACAATGATGAGGCGTGTTGGATTTTCGTGATCAGATTCATCGCGCAAATCAGAAACAAGCGGCAATTTTTTATCCTGCATTTGTTGTGCAATTTGCTCGAGTATTTTTGCACCAGATACTTGATAAGGTAACGCGGTAATCACAATTTCATCATCTTCTATTTCATAAATCGCACGCATTCGAATCGCACCATTGCCTGTGCGATAAATATCTTTGATGTCTGACTTGGGGGTGATAATTTCTGCTTCGGTAGGATAATCAGGTCCAGGAATGAGCTTGTGGATATCCGCTAATGTGGCATCTGGATTATCTAGCAAATGGACGAGTGCTTGCACTACTTCAGATAAATTATGCGGTGGAATATCCGTTGCCATCCCAACGGCAATACCTGTTGTGCCATTTAATAAAACATTGGGTAACCGTGCAGGTAGTAAAGCAGGCTCCCATAAGGTGCCATCAAAATTAGGGACCCAATCCACTGTGCCTGCTTCTAACTCTGCTAATAAGGCATCGGCATAAGCAGATAAACGTGATTCTGTGTAACGCATGGCGGCAAATGATTTGGGATCATCGGGAGAGCCAAAATTGCCTTGCCCTTCAATGAGTGGATAACGATAAGAAAAGGGTTGTGCCATTAGCACTAACGCTTCATAACAAGCCATGTCTCCATGGGGATGAAATTTACCTAATACGTCACCCACCGTTCTGGCTGATTTTTTAAATTTAGAAATAGATTTTAAGCCTAATTCAGACATCGCATAAATAATTCGACGTTGCACGGGCTTTAAAC